>JAOTYR010000003.1 GCA_029861785.1 Candidatus Nitrosopumilus sp. | reverse complement strand
ATATGATAATGTCTGGTTTGCTCAACATACAGTTGATAATATTGCAGCATACGACCCACACAATAATAATTTGATCGAAGTTCCAGTGCCAACTGCAACTTCGTTTGTCCAATTTATGACATCAGACGATAAAAACAATGTATGGTTTGTTGAACAACAAGGAAACAAGCTTGGAATGGTAAAGATAACAGAGGTTCCTCTTGCAGTTTCTCAAATACAAACAACGGAAAAATTTGAATTAAAATATACTGAACTTGCATCACCATTAATGGCAATAGGAATAATTGCAACTTCGCTATTTTTTGTAAAAAGTGTAAAAGACAAAAGAAGGTTAAACTCGTTAATTAATTCTTAATTGATAACAAGCCTGAAGATTTTATTCCCATGGTTACTGCAAACAATCCAATCGATAACAAAACAATTGTTCCAGCAGGTGTAATATTGAAAATATAAGAAACCAAAATTCCTACAACCACAGAAAATATTGAAAATGATATTGAGAGAATAGCTGTTTGTTTGAATCCTTTTCCATACATAATTGCAGTAACATTAGGAATTACAAATAATGCCGATATCAATAAAACTCCAACTAGTTGAATTGATGTAACAACAGTTAGGCCTGCCATAAAGACAATTAAATAATTAATTTTTTCTACTGGAATGCCGCTTACTTTAGCTTGTTCTTCATTAAACGTTGAATAGAGTAATTGTCTGTAAAACAATAAAACTACAATTAAGATAATTCCTGTCAAAAATAAAATCAAAATTGTTTCATTTACACTAACAAGTAGAATGCTACCAAACAGAAAACTAAAGATATCAATGGTAAATCCCCCTGAAATTCCAACAATTACGAGCCCAACTGCGATTCCTGAAGATAATAGAACAGCAATTGAGGCATCTCCAGATATATCATATTTTTCTTTAATTTTAGTAATTACTAATGCGCTAACTAGAGATACTCCATAAGCTGTCCAGAGTGGGTATACTCCTGCCATTAATCCCAGAGCAATTCCACCAAAAGAAGAGTGAGCTATTGCATCACCAAACAAAGAATATCGTCTAAGAACAAGAAACAAACCAATTACTGAACACAAAATAGCAATTGCTATTCCAGAGATAATGGCTCTGTGCATAAAACTAAAGGTAAGGATTTCAAGAGACATGGTTAATGACGGTGCATATGCTCCTGCATTGAGGCCTCAGAGTATTGTTTTACCAGTTCATCATTATCAAAGAACTCATCTGATTCACCATGAAAGAATAACGTTCTATTAAGACATGCAACATGATTAGCTAGCTGGTTTACAGCATCCAAATCATGTGATGACCATATTATGGTAATTTTTTGCTTAGAATTTAATTCTCTTAGAATGCTATAGAAAAGGTCAATGCTTTGCTGATCGATTCCAGTTACTGGTTCATCTAAAATCAAAATTTTTGGATTGTTGACTAGCGCCTTTGCAATAAACACTCGTTGTTGTTGGCCGCCAGATAATTCACCAATTCTACGTTTACTTGATTCATGAATCCAAAGTTGTTGTAATATTTCATCAATTTTGTTTTCATCAGACTCTTTTCTCAATCCCATTCGTACAACATCATTTACTGTAGCTGGAAAGTTTTTTTCAAAAATTGGTTTTTGCGGAACATAACCAATTTCTTTGAGATAGTCTTTTGATTTTTTAATATCTTCTCCAAAAAATTTGATTGTACCTTGATATTTTGTATTGAGTCCAAGCATTGATGCAAAAAGAGTACTTTTCCCAGCACCATTTGGGCCAATTATGCCTAAAAAATCCCCTTTTTTTACGGTAAAACTGACATCATCAAGTGCTTTTACATCAGGATACTTTACTGTAAGATGATCAATTTCTACTATATTCAACATAATGCCTCCTTGAGGTTATCTAAATTCATAATCATCCTTGAAATGTAATCTCCCTCACCAGAAATTTCTAATGGAGATAAAACAAGGATTTTTCCGTCAATTTCATTTGCAACAACATTTGATATTTTTGGATTAACAGTATCTTCAGTAAAAATTACTTTTAGATTTAATTCTCTTGCAGTATTAATTACATTTTCCAAAGTCTTAGCAGTTGGTTCTGCATGAGGATCATTTGATGCTATAATTGTATGTTGATGTAAATCGTATTCATATGCAAAATATGAAAACGCATCATGAAATGCAATAAAATCTCGACTGCAATTAGATAAATCATTTCTAATTTTAGAATCTAAATCATCTAGTTTAATTATATAATTTTGGGCATTTTGCTGAAAGAACTTTTGGTTTTGAGGGTCTGATTTAGAAAACGCATTGACAATATTTTCTACTTGAACTTTTGCTGAGACAGGATTTAACCAAATGTGTGGATCTGATTCATTAATTTCATGTTCTGATGATTCTTCAAAAATTTTATTTTTTACAATTCCTTTACTAGTATCAACTACAACTCCTTGATATTTCATCTCAGCTAGATTTTCAGCCCAATTTTCAAAACCTAATCCATTAATTATTACTAGATCAGATTTTTGAATTAGTTGTACATCTTGTATTGTTGGTTCCCAATCATGTGGTTCTACTCCTTCTGGAACTAGTAATTTTACATCTAGCTTATCTTGACCAACTTGCTTGGCAAATTCGTAAAGAGGATAGAAAGATGAAATTACTTGGAGTTTATTTGTATCACTTGTTTCCTTAAATTGAAAACCAGAATCACTTGCCCAAACAGAATAAGAGCTAAGTGGAATAACTATAATGATTGCAGTTATTGCAAATTTGACCTGGTTGTTCACAGGAAAAATGAACCTAAATTATTAATAAATTTATAAAATCTTAATAACTTTAATTGCTAAACTTATAACATAATTAATAACATTAGGCTTATGCCAATAGTCTCAATCTCACTTAATGACGAAATTTTGAAAGAATTAGACAAGCTTCAAAAATCCATGGGATTTTCAGGAAGATCTGAGGCCATAAGAGCAGGTATCAGAACGTTTGTTTCAGAAGAAAAACAAAAATCGGATTTGTCTGGAAACATTCATGCAATTTTGCTAGTGGTTCATAATGACGAGTTTGACCATGTTGTTTCGGGAATTACTCATAATTTTGAGGATCTAATTACAACACATCTTCATAGTAAGATTGAGAAAGAAAAGTGTATGGAGTTATTTGTGATTGATGGTGATGCAGAAAAAGTCTCTTCAATGACAAAAGATTTTCAAACAAACAAAAACATGGATACTGTAAAACTAGTAGCTATTTAACATTAGAATTTTGGATAGTCCAATGATATTTTCTTTGATAAAAAAATTACACTCATTATAGATACAACAAGAATAAATCCAACAGCTGTTCCAAACTCTGGGGCCACTACCATACCAAATTCAGTTTCCTGACCTGTATTTCTTATGTTTTCAAATCGAATTATTGTAGGTCCGGTCTGATCTTCTGTAAAGTAATAGTCTTCTGATTCTCCACCTACTTGTGCAAATCCAGTAACTCTGTGAATTTCTTTTCCTCCTTGCAAGATTACAAATGTATAATCTGAATTTCTTAATGGTTCATTTGTTGCCCCATCTCGAATTGTAAAAACATATTTTGTGGTGGTTTCAGGTTGAATTGTTATTGGATCCCATGATAAGTTTACAAGAAAGTCTTCACTTCTGGTATAAGCAGTAAGAGGAAAATCAATTTTTTCATTTGTAGACAAGGTAAATACAATATTGTCAGGTAATGGCTCATTAGTTTTTTTCATTTGGTTTTTCAAAAATCTCAAATGATCTTGCAATAATACAAAATGAACTATTCTCTCATCTTCTTCAGTATAATCATCAACAGTTACCGAAGATTTGAATAAATCAATTCCATTTACCTGTCCTGTGTAACCTGGAGACAAAAATTCGGTAAATTCATTAGGAAAATGAACCTCCTCATGCACCACAGGAATATGGGACATTTGTTTTTCACTCCAATCAAAGGGCATTTCAAAGGTTACCTGTTTTTTTTCAGAGTCATACTCGAAAGAGGAGATTTTATCAAAATATGACTTTAATCTAAAGGATACATCTTGATTTTTACTATCTTTTTCCAAGTATTGAGTAATTTCAGCCACGCTCAAATCTGCATTGTATATCCCAGAGTCTTCAACAATATTTGTAGGCTCATCAATTGTTCGGATTTCAATTTCAAAATTGTATAATCCACCTGAATTGAATATTGGACCAGTAATTTCAAGTGGGGTTGATTCTGTCCCATACCATGCACCTAGAAGAGAGTCTTGTGCACCGTTTATTGAAATCGTTCCCTCTTCTGTAGGTTTTACGTTAATTGGTAAAACTCCATCAGAAGTAAAAAAATAATTTCGAAATATCATTTGGTTTTCATGAAATAACCCGATAAGAAAGGTAACATTTTTGGCATTTTCTTTTGTTTCGTCCTCAGTTGCAGTAATTGTAATCTGCTTTTCATCTAAATTATCAAAAGACAATGGAAGCTCAACTGAGATGGAAATTTCTTTGCCTTGAATGTCTACTGATGAAATAGTATCAATACCAAGTCCATGACCATAAACATTACTTGCTGGAAAAAATAAAACTACTGCAAGTATTAGAGTTACAAGTTTGAGTAGAGACAATATTATTTTTCTAACTTAGGGTTATTTATTGTCAGTAATTCTTCCATTCTTTGAATTAGCTCTTCCATAGTATTTGCCTCTAAAATAGGCTGTAAATCATTAGGATCATGCGCACCTAAAGCGGCCAAAGAATAAACGTAATCAATTGTAGGAGTATCAGTTTTTAGATAATATTGTGTTAGAACTTGATCAAGAGCTGCAGGTTCAACTTGTTGTGGAAGGGCTTGGTTGATAGTTTTTCGTTTCCACATGTCAACAATATGCTCCCATTGATTCAAGGAAATATTATCATCTATTTCAGGAATTAATTCAACTTCTGCTTGGATGTACATTTTTTCATCATCATGTGACTTTTCAGCAAGATCTGATATTGCTTGATGCCCTTCTATGGAATAAGGATCATAGTTTTCAGGTAGTTCTACTGATGGTGAAATTATCTTTTTTATTTGAAATTTATTTCGTCCCAAGGTTTCAATTTGTAATTGCGTTCCATCCAATTCAACATCTTCACATTTTTTGATTTTTGCAATGGTTCCAATGGGTTTTGGTCCATTCCAGCCTGAAATTTTATTATTTGAATCCACTAGACATACACCAAACTGCCCATTACCTAGCATACAATCATCTACTAGCTGTTTGTAGCGTGGCTCAAAAATTCTAAGTGGAAGTTCTTGTCTAGGGAACAAAACCAAGTCTAACGGAAAAATTGGAATGATTTTTGTTTGAGTCAAACTAATTTCTTATTGATTGTCTTCAGATATATGGAATACGAAATTTTTTATTAAATTCTTTAATTTTTAGAATCCATTCTCATTGAGAGTCAATCCCAACAATGCAGCACGAGTATACTTTCCATATTCAGCTTGTTGGAAGTATTTTGCATGTTTTGTTTTATCAATGTCAGTGGAGATTTCATCTAGTCTGGGTAATGGGTGTAAGATAATAGAGTCTTCTTTCATCTTTTTTAACAAATCAAGGCCAATCAAATAACTTCCCTTTACCTTGAGATATTCTTCTTCATCTGGGAATCGTTCCTTTTGAATTCTTGTCACATAAACGACATCCAAGTCTTCAATGTATTCTTCAATGTCAATGGATTCAGTAAATGATAATTTTTTTCTTATTTCATAAATGGAGTCTGGTCTAATTTTTAGAGATTCAGGAGAAATCAAGTGAACCTCTACATCATAGTTTCCAAGACCAGACAAAAGTGAATAAACAGTTCTGCCATATTTTAAATCTCCAATAATTCCAATTTTTAATCCATCGATCTTCTTCTTTTCCTTTTTAATTGTAAACAAGTCTTGTATGGCCTGTGTTGGATGCTCTTCTGTGCCACTCCCTGCATTAATTACAGGTTTTGAAGAAATCTCTGATGCAAATCTACTAGAACCATCAAGTGGATGTCTTAAAACCAGTACATCTGAATAAATCGACATTATTTTTACAGTATCTGCAAGGCTCTCACCTTTTTGAGTAGAAGAAGAGGAGATATCAGAAATTCCCAAGGAATTTCCTCCAATTAAGGCCATTGCAGATTCGAAGCTTAGCCGAGTTCTGGTACTTGGCTCATAAAACAAATAACTCAAGGTTTTTCCTTTACAGATTTCTCGTCTTGCTGCGGAATCTAATTTCATTAATTTTTCAGTGTATTGAAAAATATCCTCAAATTGATCTCTGGTATAGTCTTTAATTGATATGATATCTTTATTGTAGAAATCGCTCACTCTTTCAATAATATATACTGGTGACTATACAAAGTATTCTGATGCAAGAGTCCGAACTTTTGGTTCGACGAATCAAAGAAGGAACTGTAATTGATCATATTGATGAAGGTAAAGGCCTTCAGGTATTAGGAGCTCTTCAAATTAACGGTAGGGATGGAAGTTTAATCACGATTGCATTGAATGTGCCAAGTGGCAAATTTAAGAAAAAAGATATTATCAAGGTAGAAAACAAGTTTCTAGCTGATGATGACACCAACAAATTGGCAGTAATTGCTCCAAAGGCAACTATTAACATCATAAAAAATTACAAGCTAATAGAGAAGCGAAGAGTTTCACTTCCAAACGAGATAGACAGGATTTTTCGCTGCTCTAATCCTGATTGTATTACAAATAGTTATGAGCACATTGAATCAGTGATGGATGTAGTTGACAAAGACGGAAGAGTACTCAGGTGTAGATATTGTGGACGAGTATTAGATGTAAACCAGCTAAAATATAATTAAAAAATTTAAAAATTTTAAAAAGAGTTTACGATTGGGTTTACTGTCCCAAGATGATAAACATCATAACTATACCGTAGATAGCGATTGATTCTACCATGCCTACGAAGATGAATACTTTTGACTGTAAAGCTGGGTTCTCGCTAATTACTGCAAGACCTGCTGCACCTACTTGACCTAAACCGATACCAGCGCCAGCTGCTGCCAAACCAAATGCTAAACCTGCACCTAAAAGTTTCATGCCAGCTGCTTCTGATGCTCCAGATTCTTGAGCATATGCAGTACCAGTGAATCCTAATGCTGAAATTACAATTGTCGCCAAAAGTGCTAATACAATAGGTTTCATGTACGATTTAGCCCCTTCCGTTCCATATTTAAATCATGATAATGTTTTTGGATCAAATTTTATCCAAAGTCTTTTTTTTGAAGGATTGAAGATCATCTTTAATAGATTGAGAAAATTTTTCGTGATCTTGTTCTATTGATTTTTTTGATTGTTCAATTAATTTTTTAATTTCTTCTTTTGCCATTATCTACTTTCCATCTTAGCTTTGACTTTTTTTAACTTTGCGAAATCTTCTCTTTCTCTCTCTTCCAAGGTTGCAAGAATAAATCTTATTTTTTCTTTATACTGAGGAATAATTACATTTTCTAGTGCGTTAAGCAATTTTTGGGTTTTCTCAAGTGCCTTTGCAAGGCTAAATATTGAATTCTCATATTCTGCTGCTTTGCAGATTTTTGGAAGTAAAATTTTGATCTGTTTTGCTGCCCTGTCTATTGAGGAGTTTGTATCAGCAAATCCATAAGGCATTGATTTTGTATCTTTTTCAGTGACAGTAAGTGCGGGAATTTTTACATCTACAACTCTTCTAACATGGATATCGACTTCCATTACTGGTGGTGTTGATTCTGCAACAGAATCTACTGTTCCTGTTCCTAATGCAAGATATGCCTCGTTGACAGACTTGTATATATCCTGCAAAGGATCCCAAATACCACCTCTTGCCTTAGATGCTTCTTGAATCATCTCTTCGATGTTTTTTAATAAAACTTTACGCTTGTCATCTAAAATTTTCTGAACCATTATAGCAACCTGGCTTGATTTTTTATATTTTAGAAGTTCAATTTTTGTTGCAGCTACATTTTGTCCAAATGACATTTCGCTACTGTTCCTTGTAATATTGGTCTATGTATTTGTCTTTAATTTTGGTAATTTCATTCTTTGGTAGTTTAGAAACTATCTTCCACAAGATACCTAGAGTTTCTTCAATTGTTCTATTTTCATCAGTGGCTTGAGATAGGAATTCTTTTTCAAAGGCATCTCCAACATCCATGTATTTCAAATCGATTTCTGTTAATCCTGCCTTCCCTACAATTCCAGCAAGAGCTCTTACTTCTTGTGCTCTAGAATATGCATCATAAACTTGATTGGAAACTTCGCCATGATCTGCTCTTGTGCTTCCTTCACCAATTCCGTCTTTCATCAATCTACTAAGGCTCATCAAGATGTTCACAGGAGGATAAACTCCTTGCCTAAACAAATCTCTACCAAGAACAACCTGACCTTCTGTGATATATCCTGTAAGATCTGGAATTGGGTGAGTAATATCATCTGATGGCATTGAAAGAATCGGAACTTGGGTGACACTTCCTTTTTTTCCATTTAGTTTGCCTGCCCTTTCATAAATTGTTGAAAGATCTGTGTAAAGATAGCCCGGATAGCCTTTTCTTCCTGGAACTTCTTCTCTTGCTGCACTAATTTCTCTTAATGCCTCAGCATAATTTGTCATATCAGTTAGTATGACCAATACATGCATTCCAAGCTCAAATGCCAAATATTCTGCTACAGTTAATGCGACGCGTGGAGTAATTATTCTTTCAATTGCAGGGTCATCTGCTGTGTTTAGGAAAAGAACACTTCTCTTTAGTGCACCAGATTCTTCAAGACTTCGTCTAAAATATTCTGCTTCACTGTATTGCACACCGATTGCTGCAAATACTACTGCAAAATCATCTTGTTTTCCAATTACGCTTGCTTGTCTGGCAATTTGTGCTGCAACAAGATTATGAGACATTCCTGATCCTGAAAATATTGGAAGCTTTTGTCCTCTTACCAGAGTAATCATTCCATCAATAACTGATACACCGGTTTGGATAAAGTCTTTAGGATATTCTCTCTGCTCAGGGTTCATTGGTTCACCGTTGATATCAATAAACTGATCAGCAATTGGATCTGGTAGTCCATCTTTTGGCCTTCCTAAACCATCAAAGACTCTTCCTAACACTTCTCTTGATACTGGCATTTCCATAACTTTACCAACAAATTTTGCATTAGTACCAGAAATTGATAATCCAGTTGTTCCTTCAAATACTTGTACAATGGCTTTTCCATTTCCAACTTCTAAAACTTTACCTAGTCGTCTTTCTCCTTCATTAGTTTCAATCTCTACTAGTTCATCAAATGCTGCATTTGAAACGTCATCAACTACCACTAGCGGACCTTTAATTTCTGCAATCTTGCTGTATTGGACTCCACCTTCGGCACTCAATTTTGAACTTTCACTCCTGCTATGCTCTTAAATTGTTCTTGCATGTCAACTTCTAATTGATCAAGTTTTGGCATCTCATCGTCTTTGACATCCATTCGTGCCTTTAGCATTGAACCAACAATTGGCATAGCTCTAATATCAGCTAATTCAGTCCCTTCTTTCAAAGCTTGTTGTCCTCGCTTGTAAAAGTCTACAAGAAGTTTTAGTAATTTGTATTGTTTTTCTGGACTACAATAAGTATCAACTTCGTCAAATGAGTTTTGTTGTAACAAACCAATCTTTACCATTCTTGCAACTTCTAAAATTAATTTTTCTTCATCAGGCAAGGCTTCTGGGCCTAAGAGTCTCACAATTTCTTTTAGTGTATCTTCTCTTTGTAAAACACCATATGCCTCACTTCTAAGGCTAAGCCAATCTTCATTGATGTTTTCTCCCCACCATTTTGCAATGTCTGCCAAGTAACCTGAATAACTGTTCATCCAATTAATTGACGGATAGTGTCTAGAATATGCAAGCTTTGCATCCAAAGCCCAAAAAGTTTTGATAAATCTCATAGTATGGGTTGTTACGGGTTCAGTAAAGTCCCCACCTGATGGTGAGACTGCTCCAACTAGAGTAACTGATCCGTCTCGGTCTGGACTGCCAGAGGCTCTTACTCGTCCAGCTCTTTCATAAAATTCTGCTAATCTTGATGCAAGATATGATGGATATCCCTCTTCTGCAGGCATTTCTTCTAAACGGCCACTCATTTCTCTTAGAGATTCGGCCCATCTACTTGTAGAATCTGCTACAAGTACAACGTCTTTACCCATATCTCTATAATATTCAGCGATTGTTACACCAGTATAGATACTTGCTTCTCTGGCTGCTACTGGCATGTTACTAGTATTTGCAACCAAAACTGTTCGATCCATAAGTGGTTTTCCAGTTCTAGGATCCTTGAGTTCTGGGAACTCAACTAGAACTTCTGTCATTTCATTGCCTCTTTCTCCACATCCGATGTAAACTACAACTTGAGAATCCGCCCATTTAGCAATCTGGTGTAATGTTACTGTTTTTCCAGTTCCAAAAGCACCTGGTATTGAACCAGTACCGCCTTTTGCAATGGGGAAGAAAGTGTCAATAACACGTTGTCCTGTTAATAGTGGAACTGTAGGGTCATATCGTTTTAGGAATGGACGTGGTTTTCTTACAGGCCATTTGTGAAACATCTTTAATGGAACAGACTGACCATCTTTTTCAGTGGTTGCCATTTCAGTTTCTAAATTATAATCTCCTTCACTTACGATATTTGTAATCTTTCCTCCTTTATGGTCAGGGGGAACCATGATGGAATGCTCAATTAGATCTGTTTCTTGTACAGTACCAATTACGCTTCCAGCAGAAACTTCGTCTCCAACGTTGACAGTTGGAATAAAATGGTATTGTTTGGTCATGTCAACGGGGGTTGTAGTTATACCTCTTCCAATATAGGAACCTGAGGCTTTTGATAATTCTTTTAGAGGTCTTTGAATTCCGTCATAAATTTGTCCAATAATTCCTGGACCCAATAAAACACTAAGTGGGTTTCCAGTTCCAATTACCGGTTCACCTGGTTTTAATCCGCTGGTTGATTCATAGACTTGAATAAATGCAACATCTCCTGTTAGTCTAATCACTTCTCCTACAAGTTTTGAATTTCCAACAGTTACAGTCTCATACATTTTTGCATCAGACATTCCGTCTGCTCTAACAGCCGGACCGCTTACCCAAACAATTCTACCTTGTGCAGCCATTTTAGTTACCTACTCCAAATTGGGTTGCGATATCTTTCCTAATTAAAGGCTTCAATCGTTCAATTTTAGCATCGATAGTATTGTCAAAAGTCATTGCACCATCCTTTGATTTTACTTTCACACCTCCAAGACAATCAATGGTTTCTGATGAGAGTTCAGCTCCTGGATATTGAGAGAGTGTTGATTGGACTACATCTTTATCTTTAGAATTGGTAAAAACTGTGATTTCAGTTGTTCCTAAGATTTTTGTTGATTCATCTAATAGAGATTTAATTAAATTGGAATAATCGCCACTGCGATCGGCATTTGAAATTTCTTCTATTGCTTTTGTAAAGACTTTATCAATTGATTCTTCTACGGTGGTTAGCTTTTTGTTTCTGGACTCAATATCAGAGCTTCCAATAATCTGTTTTTCAATTTTATCGGCTTCTTTTTTACCATTTGAGATGATTTGATCATATTCTTGCTCTAAAGTAATAACGGAATCATCCAGACTTTGTTTAGATTCTGAGAGTGCAGAATCAAGGCCTGAAAGAATATTAGATTCAGTTTGGCCAAGAATTTTGTCAATCGTACCTTCTAATGCAGAATCTGATGCCAATGTGTGGCATAATCTTGCTAATAGATTTTAATGTTTGGGAACGAGTTCAATCAGAAAGATATTAAAATCATAGAAAAAATCAGTTGATTATCTTGGCTACAGCCGATCTAAAACTTGGAACTGTTATTTTACCAAGAAGTGAGTCTCCAAGAGCGATTTCAAGACTAACAGAATTTGAATGGTTTCACAAAATAGAAACAGATAATGATCTTGTAACTCCGGGAATTGATGATCTTCTATTAGAGGCCCAAAAAGCATTTCAGTCAATTGATGATGTGGTAAAAGGTTTAGGACTTCCCCTTAATGTCGGAATCATGGAGATACTTTTCAAAGGAACTGTAATCAAAAAGAAAGATTACGAAATTGACGAAATTGAGGATATGGTAAATTATCTTAAAGAAAAAGCACCTTCAGTTATTGACAAACCCTCCGAACTCTTGGAAGAAGCATCAAATACAAAACTTGCAATAGAAGAGCTTTCTTCGCTTAAAGAAACTTTGGAAGTGATCAAGAAAATGAAAATTGACTTGACTGGATTTGGATTGATGAAATATTTTTACACTAATCTATTTGTTATCAATTCTTCAGATTTTGAAGAGATTAGTCGTTCTCTTGAAGATATTACAATTTACAAATATGATTTGGAGAATAAAGAAAAGTCAGCTCTTTTAATAATTTCTGACTCGGAGGACTCTGAAAAAGTTCTCAAAGTTCTAAGAAGCTTTAACTCTAATGTTTTTACAATTCCGCAAGGAATCCCCCAAGTTCCTAGTGAGGCATATGAATATGCAACATCAAAAATTAAAGAGTTAACTGAAAAACAAGCTTCAATTGCAAAACAAATTTCTGGACTTAAAAAGAGTTTGAGACGGGATATTTTATCTATCCATGAAAAGGCTCTTGTTGCAAAAGACGTTCTTGAGAGTCTAAGAAAGCCTGGTGGAACCAAAAACTTTGCAGTAATACAAGGATTCATTCCTAGAAAAATGGAAAAAAAATTCCAAGACACTACTAAACAATGGACCTCAATTGTTGAAGAAGTTACTGATCCCAAAATAATCAATGAACTGCCAACTTTATTTGAAAATAAGAGATTTGTTAGAACATTTGAAGTTATTACCAAGAGTCAGGGAATTCCAAAGAACGGAGAACCAGATCCTACTCCAATGATTGCCTTGATGTGGCCAATATTTTATGGTCTGATGTTTGCAGATATGGGTCATGGTCTCTTATTAATGGGGTTAGGATTATTATTCAAAGTAAAAGGACAGGGTGAGCTTTCAAGATGGGGAATGTTAATTGCAATCTCTGGTGCCTCAGCAGCAATAGCAGGTGTTGGTGCAGGAGAGGCGTTTGGATATCACCTAGATCATATGGGTCCATTTGAAGGATTATTAGAGGAGGGAGGAGCACTTTACTCTGTAAGTTGGATTGTTGGAATACTTAGTGTTGCAGAGCTTACATTTGATCAAGTAATCAATATACTCAAAGTTTCATTGTTCCTTGGAATTGTTCATCTAGTTTGGGCAATGGTTTTGAGAATGCAAAGACTTGCCCAGACAGGTCAAAAACTTGTTTTGTATATGGAGGCAATTCCAAATCTTGCACTCTATGGAGGTATTGTTGTAATCATGATGTGTGCTATTGGTTCCCAATATGATGTGATGAATATGTATTCAAGAGTACATACTGAAGCAGTCCCATGGGTAACAATTTTCCTTGGTGATTGGGCACAGGTTTGGATTGTTACAAGAATTGCAGTGGTTATCGTTATTGCATCAATGGTGTTAATGATGGTGGGGGGAATTATGCATTCAAAGAAACATCCTGAAGATGGAGGAGACCCTGCGAGTGTGGTAATGGAGGTATTTCTTGGAAAAACTGTAGAGGCTTTAGCTCACACGATTAGTTATGCTCGACTAGGGATTATGCTGTTGGTGCATGCGGCATTGTTATTGACTGTCAATAATGCCTTCTCATCACTAGGTGGTTCAGAATCTGGTGGAGCGATGGCAATGATCATTGGCGGAAACTTGGGAATAATGATGATTGAGGGATTAATTGTGTATATTCAGTCTCTCAGACTTCACTTGTATGAGTTTTTTACAAAGTGGTACGGTGGTGGTGCGCAACCATTTGCACAACTTAGACAAGAATTAATTTACAATAATTTTATCTGGAAAAAAAAGTAATTTATTTTTAATTTAACAAATAAAAAAATCTAGTTACTATTTATTTTGTGGATATTTTTTAGGCAGTTTTTTTGATGTTTTTAATAATCTCATACAAAATATTTCAATCTATAATAAAACAAGAATTTGAAAAGATTATAAATTATTTTTCAACGGGGAGATCTAATAGATTTCCCCACTCACCCCAAGAACCAAGATATACTCGAACATTTTCAAATCCTAGCTTTTTTAACACAAGAAAAGAATTTGCCGCCCTATATGCTCCCTGACAATAAGTTACTATTTCAGAATCTTTTGGAATTTCATAAAGTTTTGATAGTTCAGAATCATCCTTGAAGGTTCCATTTTCTTTTAAATTATGATTCCAATCAATATTAATGGAGTTTGGAATGTGACCAGATTGTGCAGCCCTAATGGTAGTTCCATTATATTCGCCCTCAGATCTGGCATCAATAATGTTCAGTTTATCTAAATTATCGCGAATGTTTTCAAAGCCTGAAATAATTAATGGGTTTATTTTTCCAATAAAATTAGTTGGTTTGAAGCTGTTTGGTCTAGTTTCAATGGGCAGATTATCTTGTTTCCATTTTTTCATTCCACCATCTAACATGACAGCATCTGGATGTGAAAAATACATCACCATCCAAAGACCTCTAGCTGCTAACATGCCAGACACATCATCATAAAAGATAATTTTTTTTTCTTCAGTTACACCTGCAAATGAAAGAAGCATACCTGTTTGGTTATTGAAATTTTTTATTCCTTCTTTTGATGTATCGATCCAATGAAATGCAAAAAGATCCAAATTAACTGCTCCTGGAATATGACCTTCTGAATATTCTTTGAAGGATCTAGTATCAATTATCAGATTTTTAGAATCACTTAAAATTGAATCAAGTTCTTTTGTTGTAATTAACATGCAGGATGTATAATTAACAAACGTAAATTGATTTTGATTGAATAATAAAAAGAAGAAAAGAAAAGGATTTTTTCTATTCGTTTACGTATGCTCTTTCTCCGTGCTGTGCCAAATCGAGACCAATCTCCTCTTCTTTAGGAGTGACTCTGATTCCGCCAGGCCACACGGCATCCATTACTTTCAGGATTATAATGGTTAGACCAAATGCATATCCTACTGAGATTGCTGCAGCGATAATGCTAATTGCTTGCTGTTCCATACCTTCTGCAGTACCAGTCCATGCACCAGTACCATCACCACCAGTATCCCATATGTGGGGACTAGCTAGTGTACCAGTTAGGATTGCTCCTGTAAGACCACCCATTCCGTGGACGCCCCATACATCTAATGCGTCGTCCCATTTTCGAGCGTTCTTAAAGGAAATTGCACCATAACAAACTGTACCTGCTGCAATACCAATTATTATTGCAGCCATTGGACCAACAAAACCTGAGGCTGGTGTGATCGCTACTAATCCTGCTACTGCACCAGATGCTGCACCAATAATACTTGGTTTTCCTGTATGTGCCCAAGACACTAAAATCCAAGTTACTGCTGCCATACCTGTTGCTGTATTTGTAACAGTCCATGCGCTTACTGTAATGCCGTCTACCATTACTTCGCTTCCTGTGTTGAAACCAAACCATCCAAACCAGAGTATTCCTGCACCGAGGACTACCATTGGTATGTTGTGAGGCTCCATTGGTACTTTGCCATATCCAAGTCTTCTACCAAGGACCAAAGCACCTGCTAACGCAGCGAATCCCGAAGAAATGTGTACAACAGTACCACCTGCAAAGTCTAATGCATAGTCTGGATATAGTTCTGGATTAAGATCCAGTCCTCCTCCTCCTATGAATCCGCCTCCCCAGACCCAATGTGCAATTGGATCGTAAACGAAGGTTCCCCATAAGAGTACGAATATGACCAATGCGCTAAACTTTATTCTGTCAATTAGACCACCAATAATTAGAATCGGTGTAATAATTGCAAATGTAGCTTGGAACATTGCGAATAGTTGATGTGGGACTGTACCAGGCCAATCTTGGCTACATTCTTCTCCTTCAACCATTGCATTCATTTGGTAAGCTGCTGACCACGTATCTCCACATGGTCCCGCTCCACCTAATGGTGCAAACGGCGATACCATGTTGAATCCTGCATAATCAAGGCTTCCCATGAACATATTGGCTCCCTCATCTGCGTTTGGTGCAAATGCCAAGGAGTATCCCCAGAGAACCCATTGTACTGACATTAATCCCATAACAACTATGGTCATACCAAGTACATTGACGATATTCTTTGATCTGGCTAAACCGCCATAAAAGAATCCGACTCCTGGAGACATGAGTAGTACCATTGACGTAGCTGCAAGCATCCATGCTGTATCACCTGTATCAATTCTACAGGGCAACATGTTGCCTTCGCCATCATCAAACCAACATTCGTTAGGATTACCAGTGTAAATTCCACTGGTTCCTTTAACATATCCATCCATACCATCGTCAACACTTTGAGCAAATGCTTGTGACATTGCTCCAGTTGACGTAATGGCTACTGCGGCCACAAGTAATAGAGCATACTTGTGGTTCCTAGAATTCATTGCTTTAATCGAAATTGAAAATTATTTAAGGGTTGAGACCACAAAATTGTTAAAATTGTAAATTATTATATTTTAGTAAATTTTGATATTATCATAGAAAATGAATATTATGTTATGGTGTAAATAATTGAAGGTGAAATCAAAAACAAAATTATCAATTTTTGACACATTCAAGACCAAATATAATAGTCTTACAGGTGAGGCTATGAGACAGAGATCGATTATACGAATCCTATCAAGCAATGCTAATCCTGCTGAAAGAACAAGAACAGGGATTTCGCAAAAAATTGCAAAAGGTCAGGGGATTGTCTGGAAGAACATCTATTCAGGGATATTTCGGGATCTAGATGAGATACTACTTCCTATGGGTATTGCCGAAGAACATGGTAGGTTGCCGCTAAAACGTGGTCCTAAAGCACTTCAAGAAAAGGGAATTCCATTTTACCATTTAACTCGAAAGGGTGTTTTGATTGCTTTATCTATAAAGGAAGTTGAAAATAAAGAAAAATTACTAATTGAATTTTTCTCAGAATCTGATTCCAAAGAAAAAGAATTTGAAAAAGTCCTGACTAACCTTTCTAGAACAAGTCCAAATTTTACCTATTCGATTTTTCAAAAATATGTAAAGGCATTTTGTGATGATAAAATCATAGATCTTTTCCCTTTTGATCTCTCAAAGCTACAAAACATTCCTGATGAATCCCTTGTTATTCAAAAGGAGATTCTTGAGGCAGTTTTGAAACTATCAAACCCCGAAAAGGATGAGGCAATTAGATTACTTAGTGAAATTACTTGAAAATTTTGAGTATTAGGGAATGGATCACCAAACATTAAAATCTGTTACAAATCAAGTTTTATTGAAATGGGCTCCAAGAATGTCTATGCTTCAGTAAAATCATATAGTAAGAGAGGTCAGTTATTAAAAAAAGCGGATTTTCAAACATTATCTGAATCACGAGACTTGGAAGAGTTGATGACTAGAATAAAAAATACAATTTACGGAGATTCAGTTTCGGATGTTCAAAAACCCTATACTTCTCAAAAGATTGAAAACGCATTACGTGGACATTTAGCAGATGTTCATTATTCTATTGCAAAAACAGCAGGGGATAAAAGTATCTTTAATGCATATTACCTGAAATTTATTATTTCTAATTTAAAGTCAGTACTAAAAGGAAAAGTACTAGGAAAAACCCAGGAAGAAATTGAAATGCATATCAATCTACATGCAGAAGAGTTGATCAAACAAAGAGACATTGTCATTAAAGCGCTTGTAGCAAAAGATTTGGAAGAAACAGTAGCAAGTCTAAGCTCTGGAAAATTTGGAGAGGAAATTACAAAGGCCGCTGCTCTTTATAATGATAAAAAGAATATTCAAATTTTTGATATTTATTTTGATAAAATTTTGTACCAACAGCTAGGTCGTGCAATAAAAAATAGCAGAGAAACTGAAGTTACCAAATTAATTGGAATGGATATTGATTTTTATAATTTGTTAAGTGTAATACGCGGAAAATTCTGGGGTCTAGAAGAAGATCAGATTAATGACTTGATTGTTTCGGTTACTCCAAGCGCATCAAGAGAATTGTTAGGACGAATGATTAGTGCGGCCTCAGTTAGAGATGCATTTAATGAGTTAACTAGTACTAGATACAAGAATCTAATTCCCGAAGCTGAAAACGAATTAGATTCAATATCAGAGTTTGAAAGAGCTTTTGAATTAGAAATTTATCAATCATCATTGAGATCTTTCACCAAGATGTTCAGTTTTGCAACTATAATTGGTATAACCAAATTAACAGCATATGAGGTAAGAAATTTGGCAGCTATTGCTTATGCAGTAGAACAAAAAATCCCTACAGAAATTACAATGTCTAAACTAATTCTTGAAGAAGATTAATCCTAAAAATGTCAAACTTTCCTTCTAAAAAAAAGAAGATTCCTACTGAAATTGTAATTAATACGATATGGATTAGCACCTTTTTAGCAATGATTTTTACTATTCCGGCTTTGGGAATATTTCTTGGAATCTATTACGGTACTGGAAATCTTGTATTGGGTGCAGTGTTAGGATTTAGCGCTCATTTTGTTGCATTTGCTTTTTCAGGTAGGATTTCAAAATTTCTCACCAAGATTATGAATTAATCTATAAGGATGTCGTTTCTAGGTGATTTATCATGATGGGTGATAGAGATTATAGAAGTACGATTAAAAATGCAGTGGATTCGATTGGACGAGAATTAGAAATTGAGATTAATTCGGGTGATTTTAAAACTATTCACTTACAAGAGGTAGTACAATGCTTACGAAGATCGTATTATGATAGAACAGATTCAAAAGAGATTGAAAGGAGGGGATTTAATGACCTACTTAGCGGTTTACTTCGAAAATTAGAGTATGGTAGCGTTGCAAAAGAGTTTGCAATTGATGATATTAAATTGAAGGGTCAGGCAGATATGCTAGTAGATGACATCATAGTTTTATTTAGACCCAGTCAAGGTATTACTGAATCACCTCTTGCGCAGGATTTACTTTATCTAAATTCATGTTTGTGGATTTATGACAAAACAGATGGGGTAATAATCTACATTACCAATAATAGAGAAGAGTTTACTTTTTCTCTGACTCGTGATAAAAAAATGTTTGAAGAGATAATAAGAAGAGTTAGAGTTTTTTGTGATCTGTTAAATGAACAAAAAACGCCAATTCTTGAACCTTCTGCAAATTGTGCAGATTGCCAATATTATCAGAGATGTTTCATCGGCAAGAAGAACTCAAAGCAACTCTCTTTAGCTGAAATGCTAGGACTAGCAAAGGAAAATTAAATTAAAAATATTGTAAAGGATGCGTTTCCTTGGTTAATCTAGTGGTTCTGGATGCCCTTTTCCACGTAATGCAAAGCACACAACTGCTAAAGCAATTGCAACGCCTGCTGCTGCACCAAATGCTGCTATACCTGCTTCTGCCATCTGATAAAAAACATCAGTAGGGGCTTTTATAATTTTGTCAATTTTTTTAATCTAAAAACAGATTATCATAATTTTCAAATATTATGATACTATAGTAATTTTAATTTATTTAGTTGATTCAAAATGAATCTCGTTTTCTTGACCACTAGTCATTGAACTAAGATTAAAGAAAACATCACCTTCTACCCTCCAACTTGGATTATTGCTTTCTAGTATGGACATTAATTCTGGAGAATTTCCTGGAGAATTAAGAACAATCTTGTCTTTCAAAATAATGAAATTATTGCTAAGTAAAGTGTAATAATTGGATCCGTCTACCATTCCTTCTGGCCTACTTCCAATTTCCCCAGAGGTAATTTTGTACTCATCAGAGCCATCTGAAGCATATAGTGCATATTGTAATTGTTGAGCAATTACGGAGCGAGAATTTGGATTATCAAGTTTAAATTCTATTTCTATTGTAGCTGCTCTTTCTGTAACTTGTAGAATTGAGACATTTTCAAGTTCAATTGAGATTGGCTCTACTTGACTTTTAATTTCTTGAGCAGAGCCTTCCTCTAAATCCTCTCCAGTAGAAGTCATCATAAGAATAATTCCTAAAACACTTACCATAATCGCCATTGCTGCAATGACAAATATCTTAGGATTCAATAAAAATATTCAATTTCAGGATATCTTAAATGTTGAGATACTTATTATATTATCAAAAAGAAAAATTATTGTGCAATATTTTCAGGCAGTACAACAAGGGAAAATAAGAGCTGGTAAATCACAGATGAAATTATTTGAAATCGCAGGATTTGGGATGCTTACCTTAACTACAAAAAAAATTGATGGTGAATTCTATCCTGTTGGAGAAGAAGATTTTACTGCTGTTATACAGTCAGAAGAAGGATATGTTGCAGTGATTGTAGATAAAGATGGATATACAAAGGCTCAATCAAAATCTGTAGAAAAAAATGAAGCACTTGAAATTTTTAAAAAATTAAGAGAATCAGGGGTTCCTGAATATTCTAAATCAGGTATTAAGATATGGACTGAGGATCGTCCTACTATTCAACATGAATTAAATGAGTAATTTCTATAGTGGTAAGATTATTTTTGTTCCTACCTCTGCCCCTTTGATGGCTTTTTCAATAATTTTGATATCTGCTTTTAATATTCTAGTTTTAATTTTGGATCGTTCAATAATTTTTAAAGCAACGATATCCATCAAATCATATCCTCCAGCAACAGAATCTTCATGAACTAACATATTTTTAAGATTCTTTAATTTAATTTGCTTGAATTTTTTTGCTTGTTTGTATTTGTTTGGATCCATATCATAAACCCCATCAACATCTGTAGCGTTAAGAAATTGTTCAGCTTTGATTTTTTCAGCAATTAGTGCAGCTGTTCCGTTAGTGCTTTGTCCGGGATGTAAACCACCTGCTACCACAATTAGTCCATCATCAACTGCGTGTTTGACTTCTTGTAAAGTGGTGGGCGGATGTGAATATGCCTTGTTTTTTAGCGCATAAATCAAAAGCTTTGCATTTAATCTGGAAATTTCTATACCTAGTTCGTCAAGTGTAGATTCATCAGCTCCTGAAGATCTAGCATGAGAAATGTAATGACGAGCAATATTTCCTCCCCCTGCTATTACAACAGGTTGGCAAATTTTGCTAATTTTAACTAGAAATGAAGCATAATCTTTTAGAATTTTAACATTATCTGTACCAAAAATACGTCCTGATAGTTTGATTACAATTCTTTTTTTCATTATTTTAGATCACTCAAGATTGATTTTGCGGCAATTTCAACTTTTTTTCTGCTTTTTTGAGGTGTATATACTCTCAAAATATTCATGAATCCAGAAATTGCAGAAACTACAGGAATTTCTGATATGTTTAGTTTTTGAGCACGTGAACGTCCGTTTTCATTTGAAATTAGAATAATTTGTTTTGACTCTTTTTTAGAGGGGGCAAGAGGAATTGAAGGGGTAACGGAGCTATCAACAAAAATCTCATTTTCATTAACCTTTGATTTTTTGGAAATAGATAGCCTAATCTCATTTGTTTTAATTTTTTCTAAAAGAGTTTTACTATTCAAAATTCTTTCATATACACATTTTAGTAATTTTCTATTTTGATAGTCATCTACAAATCTCCTAGCTTGTCTTAGCTTCGAAGATTTCGAGGAGAGGACCATGGATAATACATATTCATCAGTGAGTTTGACAAATTCATTAATTTTAAAGGAAGTAAAACCAAACTCATCATCAGATAATCTTAAGGCTTCTAATAGCATAACCTCAGCAGCTCTTACTGTTTTATGAAAATAAACTGCTTTAAACATTTGATACCTGGAATGCATCATAGATTCAAAGGAGTAAAGTGCTGATTTTTCCAAAGCAAGTTTTTTCTTGTAGACATCAAGGGATTGTGTTAATCTCTTGTGATCAATTTTTGCATGTTCTGCTCCAGTGAAATATCCATCCCGCAAAAGGTAATCCATCATGTCAGCACTCAAGGCTCCTGAAACAATTTCATTTAGATATTGATATTTTGAATCACCAAAGGCTACTTTGGTAATTAATTTTTTATCATATCCATTTTTTGAAAGAATATCACCAATTATTGATTTTAGAATTAGATTTTTTCCAAAATCTTCATGTGACATTTTTTTTTGTTGTATTATTTCTTCAAAAAGATGTGAAAAGGGTCCATGACCTATATCATGTAATAATCCTGCAAGTCTTAAAATTTCGATATCGTCTGATTTTAAAATCCCTTTTTCTTGCAGTGCGTTTCCAGCTTGACTTGCAATATGCATTACACCCAAGGAATGCTCAAATCTTGTATGCTGAGCGGCAGGGTATGTGAGATGAGCTCCTGAGAGTTGTCTAATTCTTCTTAATCTCTGAAATATGGGATTATCAATAATTTCTAATTCATGATCGTAAACTCGGATAAAGTCATGAATTGGATCGATTATATCTGAATATTTTTTTTTCATAACCCTATTTTTTTTGAAAAGATGTTCAAAATTTCTTGGTGTACCCTCTCTTTTGGTTGAGAAGCATCAATGATCTTCCATCTTTTTTTCCTCGCAGTAGTTCGATAAATTTTTGAGATTTTTTTAAGGAATTCTTTATTTTTTTCAAATTTGTCTCGTTTAGTTTTTTTTCTGTTAAAAGATTCTTTTTGGGATACATCTAGTAAAATGACGAGATCTGCTTTGGGAAGACCAGCATCCAAGTTCTCTAACCACCTTTGTTTCATCCCATTTGCTAGTCCATAAACTAGATTGGATTGATAGTATCTGTTCATTATTAAAACAGAATTTTTTGATTGAGCTGACAAAATGTGGTTTAGTTTTTCCCATCTATTTGCTGCTAAAAGACAATGGATAGTTTGAGGCGGAAATTTTCTCTTTCCATCAAGATATTTTGAGATTTCTTTCCCAACAGGCGTAGAATAATCGGGAAAACTAAAAGTTGAGGTCTTTATTTTTCTTTTTTTCAAAGCTCTTGATAGTAATTCAGTTTGGGTTTTTTTCCCCGCTTGATCACCACCCTCTATTACAATAATCATTACTTACAATTCAAAGAAATTAATTGATTAAAAATCTATCAATAATTCCAACTTATGGATGGATAAAGTATTTTTAAAAATTTTTAAACGAATTGATGGTATTTTAAATTAGATTTGAATAGTTATTTCCTTTTCTCCTTATTGTTACTAATTTTAGTTCCACAATCTGTTTTTGGAATTGCAGATTTAGAAAATAAAAATATTATAGCAGAATCTGGAGATGGACAGATTATTTTGTCTCTAGAATTTGGGGAAAATCAATATTCTAGATTTGATAGAATAATTCCTACATTACATTCAGGTTTTCTTGTTGTAGGAGAAAGCATCTTGGAAATTGTAGATGCTAGAACCAAAATCATGGGAAATTCTTTTGTTGTTCATTCTGAGGATTTTTTAATTTATGCTAAAGGATTAGAAAATGGGCATTACTTAGTGAACAGTTATCTGCTTGGAAGTAATCAATTAGATCCCATAAAGTTAGCATCAGTTGGAGATGAGATAAAACCACAAATCAAAAATGATTTGTTATCTACTGAGTTGATTGTTTTGATCCAACAAGATATCAAAACTTTTTGGAATGATACTTATGATATTGAGATTAAGGTTTTTGATAAAGTCATAAATCCTAATCCACAATTTTATCAAAGTCTTGGTGCAGTTAACCAAGCTGAAGTTATAGTAACATTGAAAGATACTGAAGGGAATGAATTAACCCAAATTTCAGGACACACAAATTCTAAAGGCTTTTGGGATGGAGATTACTTTGTATATCAAAATTTGATACCAGGTGGAACATATCTTGTTGAAGTAAATGTCACCTATTTAGAATCAAACAATTTTCAAATCCTTGAAACTTTTATTGTTTCAGATACTAGAGACGCAAAATCCTCTAATTAATTGAAAAATAATTATTGGGAAAAACAGATTCACAAAAATTATTTAATAAATTGAGTTCAAATCTTTGGAGGAATTAAAGGAAAATCCTATCAAGGTTTATAACCAAAAATTGAGCATAAATCTCAAAATGGGATTAGTAAAATCGATGGCAAAAGAAATGATGAAAGAAATTGGAAGTAAATCCAGAGAATTTTATGAATTTGTCTTACCACCCATAGATATGCATCTAGAGGAAGAAAAATTGACATTATTGATTGATGTGCCAGGATTTGAGAAAAAAGACATTAAACTATCTCTTGATGAAAATATTTTATCTATTCAAGCATGTAAAAAATTAATTGAAAATGAAGATCAGAATATGATTTGCAATCAAAGACCTAACATTATTGATAAAAAAATAAAATTGCCAGTTGATGTAAAAGATGAAGAAGAGGCGGTAAGTTCAGCAAAATATTCTCAAGGAGTATTAACAATTACCATTCCGATTCAAAAACATGGTAAAGACATTAAAATAGAATAATTATTTTTTTCTAAAGGCTGTAAAAATTCCCATTATTATTAGAGAACCAATCATTCCGGTAATTCCTATTGTTTCATTTGAAGAATACAAAACTGCCGAACCTACAAAGATTGCAGCTGATAGTATACTCCCTGAAAGAAGTATGTTTGATCTAGGTTTTGCGTTTAAAAGTTGAATTGATCTATTATCATCAATGAATTTTTTTAGTTCAGGTGCAATAGAGATGGTTGCATCAATTGATTTTGCAAATCTTTGAAAAGAATATTTTAGTTCTTCAATGTAGGCATCCTTGATTAAGCTTTCCTCCTCTAAAATTTCTCTTACTACTTTGACAAATTTAAAATCAACTTTATGTTGTTTGTATATTCCTTCGATTATTGATGCCATCCTCATGTACAATGCAAGATTTTTTGGAAGAACAAAAGGAAATTTACTCATTGTTTTATTTGCAAGTTCCATTAAACTTTGAACTTCCATTTCGTCAGGCTTTTTTCCATGCATGGCACGGACAGTAAGCTCGATTCCTTTTTCAATTACTGAGCGGTTAAAATCGGGAGTGAGCATTCCAAGATCATTCATTGCATTAACAGTGCGTGGAGGGTCTTTCTCAACTAATGCCAAATAAAGTCGAATTAGTCGTAATCGTGTTTCTTTATCTAATCTCCCCACCATTCCATAATCATAAAGGATTAACTTTCCATCATCTGTAACTGAAATATTTCCAGGATGGGGATCTGCATGAAACAATGAATGGCGAAGTAGCATCGTGAAAAATACCTTATGAACATCAATTACTAGTCTTGTTCTGTCAATTCCCTTCTTTTCTAATGCCTCAATATTGGTAACTTTGATTCCAGGCATATACTCCATGGTCAATACATTTTCTGAAGAATAATCATCATAAACAGAAGGAACTACTACTCTGGTGTTTTTTTCTAAATCATGTTTAATTTTTTTAAGATTTGATGATTCATTTGTGTAATCCATTTCTTCATGTATAGTTTCAATAAATTGAGAAAGCATGGCTTTTGCAGAAAAACGCAAGTTTGGATCCACAAATCTTAATGCAAGTGGAAGGATTTTTTTTAGAACTTGAAGATCTTCTGTTACTACTTTTTCTATTCCAGGTCTTTTGACTTTAACTACAATTTGTTGACCAGTAATAGTTCCACGATAAACTTGACCTAAGGATGCACCAGAAACTGGATTGGGATCAATATTATCAAATTTTTCATTAATTGGTCCAATATCATTTTCAATTATTGGTTTTACTTGCTCAAATGGAGCTGCTGGGACTTCATCTTGTAGTTTAGCTAGTTCTTCTAAATAGGGTTGAGGTAAAATATCTGCTCTTGATGAAAGCCATTGTCCAAGTTTTATGTAAACAGGACCTAATGTAATGAATGTGTTTAAGACTTTGCGCGCATTTTTGCGATATCTTTCAATATCAATATCTTTTCCCTCTTGTCTAACCCAGGTTCTTCTATCCTTGCGTAATGCCAGAATTGAGGGAAACAATTTGATTAGAACTTTAATAGTTCTCGTGGTAGACATGAAAATTACTCCAAATAATTTTTAATTTTCTTTGTAGTGACATATCCTACGTATCCGGAGAAAATACCAGATATCATACCATTTGATAGAGTAGATTTTTTTGATTTATTGTTACTAAATAATAATTTTCCAATCTGTAATCCCCCAAAAAGTCCGCATGCTAATCCAACCAAGACCTCAGGAGCGTCACAAATTAAATGTCCTAATGGATCTTTTCTAGGATCAATTTTATCGGTATGAACTAAAAATTTATCTTCGTATTCTCTAATGTGCAAGTTACCATATCGATACTGCTTGTTAGCACCATTTTTTTGTCCAAGATTGGTTTCTTCAGCATCTTTAAGCATGAATTCACGTAATTCTTTTGGGACCACAATCTCATCCCTAGACATGATCGCAGGATCCACTAATGGCTTATAATCTTAGTTATAATCGGGTAAAAGTATTCAGCCTCAATTAACTTGTGTTTGACCTAAGTTTGTGGTTTTTTGTGTTGAATTGTTAACTAGTTTATCGACTGTCAGTAAAAATAGAATTGTCCCGTTAATTCCTACAAGTCCCCCTAATTAGTAAACGAATAATCAGAATTTGTTTTTTGGAAATTTTTTTTTTTACTAATTCAGATAAGAGTTAAGTATTATTATTTTCAAGATTGCCACAAATGTCAGAAAAACAATTAATCATACTTTCCAAACAAATGTTATTGGGAGTGTTTCTTGAACTATAGTCTCCAAAATTATGTAATATTTCTTTTCTTTATTTGCATTTTAATTGTCACTTCCTCCTCAGCTTGGATACCTGTTGATGCTGCATCACCGAATATTTCTAATAATTACCTTGAAAAAAATATCCAATCCCCACAAAAAGAATTATTTGCAAAGATTCAAGATAAAGGACAATTACAAGTTATTGTAGAATTAAACACAGATTATCAACTTTTAGGCTCTGAAAACTCTGCAAAAATTGAGAAACACAAGGCCAAAATTGCAATCACTCAAAATTCTCTGTTGCATGTCATACCTGGACTTCAAGATAAGACATTGTATAATTTCAAGTATGTACCAATGATGTTAATGAATGTAGATGAAAACGCCATGAATGCATTATTGTCATCTCCTTTGATAAAATCTATTCATGAAGACATGATTGGTGAGCCTACTCTGGATCTAAGCGGCCCAGTTATTGGTCTTGATGATTCCTTTAATGCAGGTTATGATGGAAAAGGTTGGACTGTAGCTATTTTGGATACTGGTGTAGAAAACACTCATTCCTTTTTTACTGGGAGAATAGTATCTGAAGCGTGTTACTCTACTAATGATGGTGTAATGTTAGTTTCATCTGTTTGTCCACTTGGGGTAACCAATGCAACTGGACCTGGGACAGGTACTTCTTGCCATGCTTCAATTAGGGGTTGTGATCATGGAACTCATGTAGCAGGAATTGCAGCTGGGAATAGTAATGGAACAGGATTAGATGGCGTAGCAAAAGAAGCAAACATTATTGCCATTCAGGTTTTTTCTCGTTGGGATAACCCATCTGATTGTGGAGGCATTCCACCTTGCGCTAGATACTTTTCTTCAGATGTGATGAAAGGTCTTGAGAGAGTGTTTGAGCTTAAAGATACATACCAAATCGCATCGGTTAACTTGAGTCTTGGTACAGGTGAAAAATTTACAACTCCGTGTGTAAATGCATTTTTACAATCCTCGATAGATCTGCTTCGTTCTGCGGGAATTGCCACCATGGTTGCCTCAGGAAACGATTTTTACTCAGATGGTATTAGTCATCCAGCATGTATACCTACTGCAATTAGTGTAGGTTCAACAACAATAGCCTTTTCTAATTCGGATGCAACTAGTCCACCATCAACTGACGCAGTTTCCTCTTTTTCAAACTCTGCATCTTTTCTTAATCTTCTTGCCCCTGGAGAATGGATTTTATCTCCTGTGCCTGGGGATGGGATAGGTCTCAAAAGGGGTACCTCTATGGCTACCCCCCAAGTAGTAGGTGCCTGGGCAGTTGTGAAACAAAAATTTCCCTCAAAATCTGTAGATGATGTTGTACCTATTTTTACAGCAACTGGAGTAAATGTAACAGATATTAAAAATGGCATTTCAAAACCTAGAATTCAATTAAACGGGGCATTATCTGATGTGATCATTTCTGCAGGAAATGGGACTTTCATTCCCAATTCTACAGTAATTAATCAAGGACAAAAAGTTCTCTGGTATAATGATGATAACTCAACTCGACTATTTTGGAGTGGAAATCCAGTTAACGGTCCAGATGAAGTTTTTGAAACAGGAGATATTAAATCAAGAGATTCTTATTTTAGAACGTTTAATGAACCTGGAGTTTTCGATTATTTTGATCCAGTCCATCCTACAGCAACAGGGGAGGTAGTTGTATTACCTATTCCTTGTTCAATTCCAACATCAGGCGATTGGAATGTGACCTCTACATGTACTCTTTCGATTAGTGAAACGGCTCCAAGAAACGTCTTGGTTCAAAACAATTCTACTTTAGTAATTCTAGATGGAGTTAATCTAGATATTGACTTTGAAATCTTTAATCTGACGATAAAATCTGGAAGTGTTGTCTTGATAAAGTCAGGCGGAGCAATTACATGAGTCTTATTTTTTTATCCTTCATAAAAAATAATTTCCAAATCGATATTTTCTAAAAAAATTCCATATTCAAAGATGGGATGTGTAATCTTCCAGATCAATCTTAATGTGAATTACGCCTAGATTCTGCTAATTTCGATGTGAATTTTGCAAAAAAGTTGTACATAACTTTTAAAAATTTATTTTTCTAGACAATATCAAATTATGGACTATAATATTATGGATTATAATACTGTCATAAAAAGAATGCAAACTTACATGAGTAAGTTTGATGGAGATTATCCAGATTGGTATTTTGGAATAACAAAAGATCTGGATGAAGAGTTATTCAATTTACACAAAGTTGAAGAAAATGGTATTTGGATTTCCTTTGGAGCAGATACTGATCAAATAGCTAAAAAAGTAGAAAAATATTTTCTTGATAAAAAAACTGATGGAAATCCCATGGAATTAGAAGAAAACACTAGAATTGTATACATTTACAAAAAAAATTCTTACACAATCCCTTGAATAAACTAAAGAAATTTATGAAAAAATAATTTATTTTTTAAAATCTGCTAGTTTGTCCTTATTGAATAGAATAAAACTTGCCAAAAATACTATCAACATTGCAATACCAGTCAGATATGCATAGTTAAATCCAATTCCAGAATGATCTTGTTCATGATATGAGTGAATTGCAAGTGTTGCAATCAATAAGATTACACCCAATATTGTAAGTTTTTGATGTAATTCCACTAATATTGATTTTTTAGTATCTATATGAATTTAGAAAAATAAAGTCAAAAAATGGGTTATTGTTCATCTTTCATTTCTGATAACTTTTCAATTACTTTTTCAATTTCGTTTTTGTTATCCTTAATTACTCGTTTAAGAACATCGATCTCTTTTTCAAGTTGTTCGAAAGGAAGGTTATCTGATTCTTTAATTTTCTTTTCTAGATCTTGTAATATTTTTTGATTGTATTGATTTATTTTTTCTAAATCTTCTTTGTATTTTTCTAATTTTTCATAGGGAGTTAAAGTTTTTACAATCTCATTATCCTCCTGAATTGAAAGAAATCCTATCGAAATTACTGAAATTCCAATAACAGACACAGCAATCATAATGATAACCATTAATCTCAAGGTGAATCATTATGAAGTTTTTTATAATTAAAAATTTTATCTAAGTATTCTCAATTTCTTCTTTTTTGCGCCTACGTGTTAGAATAATTCCAATTACAATAGCAATAGCAGCAATTGGAATAATAAACATCATAGTATTATCTTCAGACCCTTCATCATTTGATGGTTCTTCTACAAAGATTGTGGTTTCGTAAGGTATGAAAATTTCATCTCTTACATTATCTTTGTATCTTACGATGATTTTAATTTCATGTTCTCCATATTCTGGTTCTCCTTCAAATTCAATTGGTATGTTAAATGGAACAGGTGCATCTATTTCTATTTCGTCAATAAATTGTGTTTGTTTTTTTATGTTTGATTTACCTAAAGGCTCAAGGGTAACAAAACCAAATAATGCATCTTCATTTCCCTCATTAATAATTTCTCCAACTACCATTTGAGTATCTGATAGATCAATTACATCTACTCCGTATACTGAGAGATCAATTAATCCTTTAATGTAAAAATCAACGATTTTGTCTATTGTATGTGAATCACCATGGGAATTATAGTAGCTGATAGATAACGGAACACGTAAAGTATCACCTTTTAGATTTTCAGGTACGTAGACTGTCGCAGTTAGTTGCCTAGAAGACTTTGGCTCAATATTTCCAACATCCCAATTTGATTCTAAAATAACTACGTTTTCTAAATTGGTCGTAGAGGAGGCAGTTGATGCTATTTCAGTTTGAGTATTGGATGTCACAATATCGACACTAGAAATTGGAGCTGTACCATCATTTGAAATTTCGATTATCACATTATTTGTTGTAAGAGATGTAAGAAATGGATCAGAGGCCTTAACATTGATTACACTATCACCGGTGACTTTAAAGGTAAAATCAGAGAATGATGTTCTGACACCAGATTCTCTTAATCTTGAATAATCAACCTTAACAGTGGCAGGGTATTGTTGAATTTGAGCATTTTTATTAATGTCTACAAAAAATGTTAAATGAAAATTTTCTCCTGCAAGGGAATTTGAATCGCTATCAGCAATAATTATAGATTCTGGGCCATTTGAGCCTAAAAAGCCATATGGTAAGGATAATTGTCCTCTAATTCCTGTAATATCTTGGGTACCTACGTTAGCTAATACCACCGTAAATGGAGCATTTGAATCGCCAGGTTCAACCTCAATTTTTTGATTTAATGTGCCAAAATATGCATCAAGAAATTTTACATCGCCAAAATCTCGTTCAAATGGTGAATCACCAAAACCACCTGAACTAATTTGGGCGAAGGAATTATCAATTATAAATGGAGTTAAAAGTAACACTGCCATTGAAAACAAAATTTTTGAATTAATCATGCTATTACCTCCAATTCTGAAGTTGGATTTCCTACATACGACTTACCATCTTTAATTGTAATTATTTTATCTACATCTCCAAAATGCTCTGGTTCGTGTGTTACAATAATGAAGGTTTGATTGAGTTTTTTTGCCATTGATTTCATAAGTTGAACAACCATATCTGATGTGACTGAATCTAAGTTTCCAGTTGGTTCGTCTGCTAAAACAATCGATGGATTATTAATTAATCCTCTAGCTATTGCCACTCTTTGAGCTTGTCCACCAGAAATTTTATTTGCTCTCTTATTCATTTGAGATTCTAATCCTACAGTTTTTAGAAGTTCTCTAGCATCTTTTTCAGCAGAACCATTTGTTCCCGCAATTTGTCTTGGCAACAAAACATTTTCTAAAACAGTGAGATCAGTAAGTAAATTTGAAAATTGGAAAATAAATCCTAATTTCTTGTTTCTAAATGATGATATTTTATTCTCACTAAGTTTGGTGGTATCAATTCCATCAATGAAGACTTTACCGTTTGTAGGACGATCTAAAAGTCCAATCATGTTTAGAAGTGTAGATTTACCTGATCCTGAACTTCCAACAATTAAAACAAATTCTCCTTTTTCGATGGAAAATGAAGTATGATCCAATGCCTTCACCTGATTTTCACCTATTCCGTAAATTTTAGACAAATCACTGACTTCAAGGACTTTAGACAGTTCGCATCGCCTCCACAGGTAATAATTTTGTTGCTCGGTATGATGGGTAAAGAGAAGCGATAATTGCTAATGTAAATGACAACACAGCAGTTTGAATTATTTTCTCCCAGTTGTAATTGACCTCTAATGGAATGCTGTTCATGAATGACATATTGGTCTCCTTGGCATACATAGTGTATCCCAAACCTGCAGCTGTACCTACACCAGCACCAATTGCACCAATAATCATTCCTTGGAAAATAAAGATAATTAGAATATCCTTTCGTTTTGCACCAATTGATCTCATTACTCCAATTTCTCTTGTTTTTCCATTAACTAACATCATCTGAATTGTAACTATTGCAAAAGCTGATGACATCATACCAAAGTATCCAATCATGTTAATCATTGCAATTCCTGATCTAAATCCTGCTAATTGCTCTTCAGCTGATTCTTCTATTGTTTCAGCTAGAAAATCATCATTTGGAAATGCAGCTAAAAAGAATTCTTTAACTTCAAATGCTTTATTGGGATCATTTAGCTTTACCATAAAAGAACCAGATTCTCCTGATCTGCCCATCATATCACGTAAAGTATCAATGTGCATAACTACACTATAATCCAAACCCTGACCACCAGGGGACTTTACAATTCCTGCAACGTTAAATCGTCTGATTTGATCCTCACCTGTTCTGTCAACAATAAGTAGTTTTAAACTATCACCAACTTGTGCACCACCAAGATCATTTGCAACATTAGTCCCTAAAACTACAGAATTTCGATTAAGAACATATGTTCCATCGGAAACAGTTTCATGTACTGTAGATGCTCTTACATCCCGTAATGGATCAACTCCTACAACTGGGACTCTAGTTTCTTCAATTAAGTTTCCATTTTTTGTCATATTGATTTCGGCCGAAGAAGACAACCTCGGTGTTGCCCCTTGAACATATGGAATTCTTTCAAACCAATTTACCAAAGCTAAATCAGATTTGTCAATGTAGTCGGCTTCATCTGTTACAAGAATATCTCCATTTCGATAATTGCTAATATCGCGAACAATTGCATCAAACAAACCCTGGAAAATTACAAAGTTAACATGAATTACTAAAATTCCAATGGTTACAGCTAAAACCGCACCCATAAGACTGCCTTTCTTGTTGAAAAGCATCCTTTTTGCCAAGCGCATCCTGTACTCCATTATTATTCTAATTTTTGTCTAATATTTAATGTATATGTTATTTAGTGCTAATAGTACAGACAATTTTATATAAAATAAGTAATTTCTATAGTCTATAAGGTGAAGGAAGGTGACAAATTGGACAATTTAGACATCAAAATACTAAGTAAATTATTGAATAATTGTAGGGAATCAGATAGACAAATTGGCAAGGGGTTAGGAATTTCAGGTGGTTCCGTCAGAGCTAGAATACGTAAAATGGAAAATGCTCAAGTTATTGAGAAATTTACAATCAAGGTTGATCCTCCCGTATTAGGACTGGGAGTTTTGTATATTGTTGTCACAGGTCAAAATATCAAGGAGATTTTAGAGCAAATTAGTCTAGTTGGAAATCCATTTTTTGTCGTGCCATGTGTTGGTGGTGTTACTGTTTGTGGTATTGTAGCAAAGGGAAATCTTGATGAGAAAATAAAATTGGCCAATAAATTAATGAAAGATGTACGAGTGTTATCAATTTTTGAGGCAGAAAATCCTGGATTTGATTCTAATTTAACAAAAACTGATTTGGAGATCTTAGAACAACTTTTGAAAGATCCACGAGAAAAAATTGAAAATATTTCTAAAATGACCAATTTTTCTACAAAAACCGTCACCCGATGTATTGAAAAATTAAATGAAAATGATGGAGTGCAATTTACTTTAGTATATAATCCTGCAAAAATTAAAGGATTTATTCCACATGCAATTCTTACTTGGATTGAAGGTAATCTAAAAGAAACTTTAAAAAAAATGGAGAAAAAGTTTTCAGAATCTTTTCTTCAAATTCCATTTATAGCAAAAAATCAAATTGTATTATTTATGTATAGTAGAGATATTTATGATATGGATGATTTGACTCAGAAAGTTAGAATCATAGATAATGTTAAATCTGCAGACTTGTTTATTCCAAAAAAAATAACATTTCTAAATAAGTGGTTAAAATTGGCCATAGCTGAATCAAAAATTTCACCTACACTTCATCTTTTATATCAAACAAATTAAATAATATAAAAAATTGGATTTTACATGAGGAAGAAAAAAATCTATGAAGGAAAAATTTTAGGTCTTAGTGTTTATGACGGAGTAATAGAAGGTAGAAAAGTAAAACGAGAGATGATTGAACATCGTGGTGCAGCTGCGATGCTTGCATTTGATGAAAATAATAAGGTAATTCTTGTTAAACAACATCGATTCCCTCATGGATTTGTTTTAGAGATACCTGCTGGAACTCTTGAAAAAGGTGAAGAACCACTTAATTGTGCATTTCGAGAATTAGAGGAAGAAACAGGTTACAGAGCAAAAAAAATGGCGCCTCTGATTACATATTATCCTTCAATAGGCTACAATACTGAGGCTATTCACTGCTTTGTAGCCTCTGGGCTAAAAAAAATCTCTGATTTGAGCCTAGATGAGGATGAAATTTTATCAGTAGTTAAAATTGATTTGAAGAAAGTACTTGGTATGATAAAAACTGGAAAAATTCAAGATTCAAAAACCATTTGTGCAGTTCTAACTTATTGTGCCAAGAAAAAATTATATTGATTATTTATTGTAAATAGGTTTTACAAGATCAGCTACATCTGCCCATGATTTTGCAATCCGCTCAAACATGTATACAAGGTCAAGAAAATCAATTGGAATTTGTTTTTTATTTCCTAGAGTAGTTCTAAGTTTGGAGAGTTGTTTTTGATATTCTTTGTGAGCTGCTATTGCTTCAATTGCTAATATCCTATCTGGTTTTGTAAATGCATCAATAGATTTTTCAGCTAATCTACTAAAACTTTGTACAACTACAAAAATTTTTTTTAAATGATCTTTTGATAAAGGAGAATCATAGACAAAATCTGAAAGTTCTACTATAGTATCTCCAGCATTCTCTAAAAGATTTGCAGCAACTCTATAATCTAATACATCAATGTTTTCAAGATTAAATACATTGGCTAGTCTTTTATCTACTAATGTACTTCGAATCAAACGTACTAGAAGGAAATATTGACGATTAACTTCAACATCTCTTTTAGATAATGTTTGCAAATTTGACTTATCATCCGAGATTAGGCCATTTGATACATCATCATACATTCCAAGTGCAATTGAACTCATTCTTTTGAGAATTTTTTCAGGATTTAATGTTGCCGTGTCCAAAAGAAATTGCATGTTAATATTAGAAGAGTCTTCTTCGATAATTTCCATTCCAACTAATCCTCTCATTGAGTTACGGATTTTTTCTCTGTCTTCTCCAGGAATAATTGATTTTGAGGTAATTTGAATAATATCGTATCCTAAAAGATAAGCTCCTGTAATATCTGCAACAATATTTTCTTCTTTAGGTAGAGGATATGAAATTACAAGTTCTTTTGTAGGACGAGTTTCTTTATTTGCAGAAATTGAAATACTATCCTGTCCGGTTTCAATTTCAACCTGACTGCTTTTATCTAAATTATTGGCATCCACCCATTCTTTTGGAAGGGATACCAGAATGCTGCTTCCTATTTTCTGTAGGCGTCGAATAAATTTAGTCAATTTATACTAATATAATTAATTTAAGCCATATTCTTATATTTTATGTATAGTTTAAATTTAGATCAATGGAGGCGATAGCATTTTGTCCCGCACACGTTACAGGATTTTTCAAAGCACATGTTGAAGAAAATTTAGGATTTCCAGAAAAATTTGGTTCAATGGGAGCAGGATTTTCAATCAAAGAAGGAGTTACCACCAAAGTAACAATCTCTACTAAAACAAATCAAGATGAAAAATTTAGAATATCAACTAAAGGATATCAATCTGACAAGACTGATGTTTCAGAATTTGTATTAAATGAATTTTTAAATTTAGGAGATTTTGAAAATATTTTCTTTGATATAGAGCATCAAATTTCTATTCCAGTTGGATATGGTCTAGGATCTAGTGCGGCAGTTGCGCTATCTTTATCATATGCTTTAGATCAAGTACTTGAAACAAAATTAGACAGAGTTGATATTGGTAAAATTGCCCATAATGCGGAGGTTAATTGTAAAACTGGATTAGGTGATGTATTGGCATCATATCATGGAGGTTTTGAGATAAGAGTAAAGCCTGGTGCGCCTGGAATTGGGAAAGTTGAAAAAATTGATACTAAAAATATTTCAGTTATCATGATCTGCTTTTCTCCAATTTCAACAAACAAATTTCTTCAAGAGCAACTTTCTAAAATTAATGGTCTGGGTGGAAAGATGGTAGATAGATTACTTGAGTCAAAAAACTATAATAATTTTCAAGAGATGTCATTAGAATTTGCAAAATATGTCAAAGTAATGACTCCAAGAATGGAAAAACTAATTGAAGAATTGTCTTTTAATGGAATTAAAAGTGGGGTAGCATTATTTGGTGAAACTGTTTTTTCTATGGTACCTAAAGAACAAGAATCTAAAGTTTTAGAAATTCTCAAAAAATATCCAGAGGGGAAAATAATAAAATCAGAATTAGATTTGCAAGGAGCAAGAGTTCTTAATAATTAATTGAAATTTAATGCCTTTAATTCCAAAATCTCATCCTAGGGCAAAATCATTATTAATTCGTGAAAAATTAGTATCAGGTTTTGATAATGGATTAGTAGCCAAAGAAGGTCTTCTTGCTCAAGGAAGAGGAGAGGCTTTTGATTATTTACTAGGAGAGAAAACCGGAAAGTCGGCCAAATCAGCAATTAAAGCCGCAGCTGCTCAGATCTTGCTGGCAGATTTACCTGTAATTTCAGTAAATGGGAATATTGCTGCATTATGTCCAAAAGAAGTAGTAATACTCGCGGGACAGACAGGCTCAAAAATTGAGGTAAATCTGTTTTATTCTAATGAAAAAAGAAAAAAAGCAATAGTCAAGACATTAAAAAATTATGGAGCCAAGGAGATCTTAGGAACGAATTCTGACTCAAAGGCCATTCTTTCAGGCATAGATTCAGCAAGAAGAATTATAGATAAAAATGGAATATTTTCAGCAGATGTAGTTGTGGTTCCTTTAGAAGATGGAGATAGAACTTTGGCTTTGAGGAAAGCTGGAAAAATTGTAATTACTTTTGATCTAAATCCACTTTCAAGGACTTCGCAAACAGCTAATATCACAATAGTGGATAATGTAACTCGTGCAATGGATTTGTTGATTCAAAATTGTAAGAAACTTTCTAAAAAAAATAGAAAATCTCTTGAACAGATTGTAAATGATTTTAATAATAAAAAAAATCTTTCAGATAACATTAAGGAAATAAAAAATAATTTAACAAAGAGGTCTCAAATTGCCTAAATCTGTTCAAGATATAATAAATATGAAAAAAGATGAAAAGAAAATTTCTGTAATTACTAGTTATGATTATTCTCTTGCCTATTTGTGTGATAAGGCTGGAGTTGACGTGCTTCTAGTTGGAGATAGTGCTGGAATGGTAATGCTAGGATATGAAAATACAATTCCCGTTACTGTGGAACAAATGTGTATGTTTACCGAATCAGTAAGTCGAGCTAGACAAAATTCATTACTTGTAGCTGATTTACCATTTATGTCATATCAGGCAAATATTGATGATGCAATAAAAAATTCTGGGCGACTAATTAAAGCCGGAGCTGATGCCGTAAAGCTAGAAGGTGGTGCTCCAATGGCTGAGACAATTAGTGCTATTGTTGATATTGGAATTCCAGTGATGGGACATATCGGCTTTCAACCACAAACTACAATGCTATCTCAAGGATACAAAGTTCAGGGAAAAACAAAAGATGCTGCTTTAAAATTAATTGATGATGCGAAAGAGCTTGAGGAGGCTGGAGTTTTTAGTATTGTGCTAGAAATGGTAAGTCATGAAGTGGCTGAGATTATTTCTGAAACAATTCGAGTTCCTACAATTGGAATAGGTTCGGGTGTTGGGTGTAATGGTCAAGTTCTTGTGGTTCATGATTTACTAGGTATGTACGATAAACTAAAACCAAAATTTGTAAAGAGATACATGAACTTGTCTGAAGATATTGTAAAAGCTGTTGCGAATTACAAAAAGGATATAGAATTAGGCACGTTTCCAGGTCAAGAAAACTGGTTTTCGATGGAGGAGGAAGAGTTGAAAAAATTACGTGATGAGATTGGTAGATGAAAAGAAAATAACCAAAAAAAAGGATCATCCTTCTCTAGATATTGTAAATTCCTATGGTTTTGAGTTGTCTGGGAAAAAAATTGTTCTTTGTGTAGCAGGTAGTGTTGCAGCTTACAAAGCTATAGAACTAGCAAGGTTATTGATGCGACATGGGGCAGATGTAACATGTGTTGCAACAAATTCTGTTACTAAATTGGTTCAACCTGATTATTTTAGATGGGCCACAGGTAATGAAGTAATTACAAAACTAACGGGTAAACTTGAGCATATTAGATTAGCAGACTATAATCAATCAGATTTGATAGTGGTTTATCCCGCAACTGCAAATACACTTGGTAAGTTAGCAAATGGGATTGATGATACCCCAGTATCTACTATTCTTACGGTAGGATTTGGATCAAAAATCCCAATTTTGATGTGTCTTGCGATGCATGCTTCAATGTATGATAATTTGGCAGTAAAGAAAAACATTGAATTTTTAAAAAATAAAATTGAATTTTTGACTCCTCAAATGATTGAAGAAAAGGCCAAAGCAACAGAGCCTGAAGATGTTTTGGATTATATTTTAAAGAAATTTGGATCCTCATCTATTTTAAAAAATAAAAAAATCTTAATGACTGCAGGGCCTACAATTGAATATATTGATCCTGTAAGAGTAATAACAAATCAAAGTTCAGGAAAAACGGGTGTTTTACTAGCTTCAGAGTTAGTTTCAGCAGGATCTAAAGTGACTTTAGTTTACGGTCCTGGAATTGAAAAACCACCTATAGGAGCAAAAATAATCAAAGTTTTAACAAGTAAAGAAATGCATGATGAAGTAAAAAAACAAATGAAAAAGAAATTTGATGTTGTTATCATGGCCGCAGCTGCTGCAGATTACACCCCTAAGAATCCAAGTAAACAAAAGCTCGATAGTACTCAGAAGAGCATCAAAATTGGCCTCAAAAAAGTACCTAAAATAATTGATCAGATTAAAAAAATGCAGAAAAATGTAATTTTGGTGGGATTCAAAGCAGAGGCTAATCTGTCAAAAAAAGATTTGATTGGCAAGGCTCATAAAAAATTAAAAGAATCAAATGCCGATATGATTGTAGCCAATGATATTGGTTCATCTCGATATAAAAAAAATCCCAACAACAATGAAGTTTTAATTGTTGATTCAAAAAAGATAAAATCTTCAGGGTGGAAGAATAAACAAAAAATTGCAAAATTTATTCGAAAAGAGATTGAAAATAAATTAAAATGAAAAAATCAGAACTTAGAAAACTTATTGCTGAGTATAAAGAAATTAAAAAAATCACAAAACAACAAATTAAAAGAAAAATTAAGAGAAGTTGAACATAGATATTTTCATGAGACTGGAAGAACTTTAAAATCTGACCTAAAAGAGGTTACATAAAATATATCCAAAACATCAAAAAATTGAAAGTGAAATTTAACCACACAGATTACAAAAAACGAAATATTACAATATGGAATGAAGTGGCTCCACGTTATCATAAAAGATGGGCAAGTGTTAGTCAGGGGCCTTTTGCAAGTACATCAAAATTGGTTCAATTATTAGATATTAACAAAGGAGATCATGTATTTGATCTTGCTTGTGGTACTGGAGTAGTTACAAAAAAAATTAGTCAGAAGGTAGGCAAGTCAGGTTTTGTGGTAGGTGGTGATACATCTATTACAGCAATGAAAATTGCAAAAAAATGGAATGATTCTAAATCAAATTTGGATTTTGTAAATGTTGATGCTGAGCACTTTTACTTTTCAAAACAGTTTGATGTAATTACATGTCAATATGCGTTGTTCTTTTTTCCCAATTCCCAAAAAGCCCTAAAAAATATCAAAAAACATCTAAAAAAGGGAGGAAAATTAGGCATAACTGTTCATGGTGCAGCAGAAAAGGTTCCTTTTTTTAGCAGTATTTTTGATGCAGTAACAAAATTTATTCCAGATTATGTTCCTCCGGGATCCCCTGATTTAGATAGATTTGGGACAAAATTCTCATTAAAAAATGAAGTAAGAAAAGCCGGTTTTTCTCAAATTACTGTAAAAAATTTTGTATTTACCTTTAGTCCAGGAACCTTTGAGAATTATTGGAGAAACTATCTCAGATATGTTGCAAAGCCATTAAAAGAAAAATTAGACACTCTTGATAAAAAAGAAAGAAGAGAATTGATGGAGTTAATTCGTGAAAATGTAAAGCCTTACACTATGAAAAATAAAATAATAAAATTTCCTTGGGAAGTTTTAATTTTAACTGCAAACGCCTAAGAATTGCAAGTGCTGGAATTTACTTGGTATTGAGCAGGACAAACAGAGACTAGTTTTCTTTTTGTTTTTCTGAATTTAATTTTTTGAAGGATGAAATTAATGAGATATAAGAAGAATAATTTAATTTCTTTGAATCCATAGTTTCTTGCAGAGAAATGAGTTAAACGATGATATCTCTTAATTCCATATTGTAAAATTTGCAAGTCTTAGTACAGAAACATGTAATATCATCATGAACTAGTACGATATTCGGGAAGTATGGTCATGCTTTAATATCTTCAAAAAAAATAAGAACAAGCATGACGGGCAACATGATAATCTGTATTACTTTTCAAGGAATATTATTTTGAGATTTAGTAAAAAACCATATCTTGTATTGTTTTTAGTGTTAATTTCAATTGGTGTTGGAACAGCATATGCTGGAGGAGTTTTACCAACAATCACTTTAGCTGGAAACGTATTGGTAAATGGAGCTGGAACTGGAACTCCAGATGCAGCACTACATGTTATCGGTGAAGGAAGTGACATTACCCCCAATCAAAATGGTGTGCAGATTACAGGTTCAGATGTTGGAGGAAATTCTGCAATAGAGTTAACAACTAATGGAGGAGTACCCTATATTGATTTTACAAATGATATTACAGGAACTGACTTTGACGCAAGAGTTATTCTCGTTGGCAATGATACTTTAAGCATAGAAGGTGCAAGCGTTGGAATTGATACTGCATCTCCTGTTGAAAAATTAGATATAAATGGTGATCTACAAGTTAGAGGAAACAGTACTTGGTTCTTAAATGGAGATGAGGCAGCAATAAACATAGGCGGCACTACTGATGGACTTCGAATTGTTGGCATTCATTCACAAGGTATTGGAATTGATGTCAATGGAGCTTCAGATGCATTTAGGTTGCTACAAAATACAGGAAATCTTGGAATTGGAGTTGCTAGTCCAACATCAAAACTACATGTTAATGGAACTCTAACTGTGGAAAACGACATTGTTTGTACGGATTGTATTGATTCATCAGATGCCGATTTATCCAGTCTCCAACTAACACAACTGAGTTTCTATACCGTCTCAAACACGGATGTTGTTGATGGAGGTAATGGAGTACAAGTATCTTGTAGTGCAGGGGATGTAGTTGTTGGAATGGGCGGAGATGCATCTGGTACTGATGGATTAAGAAATATTATTCCTGTTGGAGACCCTCCTACTGCAGTTATAGCCTCTGCAGCTAATGCTGCCGCATCAATTACTGCATGGGCCATTTGTTGGAATACTCCATAACTTTTTTTAAAAAATTATTCTCTCCATTTCAGATTATCGTTATTCTTTTAGTTTTAGCACATTTTTTACTCATGAATCAGAGGGATACTATTTTTACTGACAGTAGATAAGCTCGTTAACACTTTAATTTAATATATTTTAGATTCCTATAATTATTAATCATAATAAATAGAAAAAATATGTTTTTCTAAAATTACTTGAATTACCATTGAAATGTAATCATGTTTGCATATTAATTAACTGTGAGAATATACTGTTAGCTAATACTTATTAGAATTGTTTACCAAATTTATGTAATGAAAGAACTTTCTAGCATTTTCCTTTTTTTTATTATTGGTGGAATCATTGCAGGAACGGCTTCCTTTTTACCTTCAGGTTATGCTGAACCTATAGATTCTATGAAACTTATCACAAACCAAATTGTGGATACATTGGGCAATCCTAATGTCGCAGATGAGGTACAACAGGTTTCAATCGATGAGGCATCAAATTTATTGTATGGCAGGCCCATTTTCTTGATTACAAGTGGAGAAGCCTTAGAATCCACCACCCAACAATCTCGTGATTATGATAATATGATGAATACAATAAACAATGCCCTCTTGAATTGCATATATGAAACATGTAAGGATCCAAAAGTGCAAGCTAATGCAAAAAAACTATTGGATATGAATTACAATACATTGGAAATTAAGCAAGTTTTGGAAACTAGGACAGGGGATGATGCATGTGATGTTCACAATCCTGACAAATGTCCTTTTGTAAATGATCCAGATGAACCTTTGATAGTTCCCAATACCGGAGGAACCATAGGCACTGATAAGATATGGAAGGGATTTGCACGTGAAATACGCAGTCCGTTCTTCATTAATGCACCATTTACAACTCCACAAGAAAACATTATGGTGCTGGAGGGACTTTGGAAGGGGGAGTGTACTGCAATTGTAAAAGAAATACAAGGTGTTAAAGTAATAGTTCGTCCTACCTTTGAGCCAATTTGGCAGGAACCTTGGTATGCCCGAGCTAAAATAATCGGTTGGCAGGTAGTCTGGGTGCTAGAATTCATTCCCGCGGAATTTGTAAAAACAATTAGCTATTGCAATGTTGACGGAAAATCCATCACAATGGATTATGATATAGAAGTAATTGTGGAAAGAGAACTTACCCACTTCTGGCGATTCTTGGATAAAGGTATGTAATTGTGTCTTTTTAAAATGCAAAAATTATGTTTTCAGTTTCCCAATGAATAAAAACTCTTTCCTGTACCTAGTCTTGATGCTTCTATCTGTATCATTTTTTTATTATTACCCTGCTTTTGCAGAAACTGAATGTTCTGTTAATTCCTTGAAAATCTCTTTAAATGGAGAAACTGAATGCTTGGATTATCAATTAGAACATGGTAAAGTTATGGATTTTGTGTATATTTCTGATCA
>JAOTYR010000113.1 GCA_029861785.1 Candidatus Nitrosopumilus sp. | reverse complement strand
GATTTATCACAGAGGATTAGGATTTATCTCTGTGGGGTTACAGTTTATGATGAATCACATATTGGGCATGCAAGAACAATAATTGTTTTTGATGTATTACGAAGATATCTTGAACGCAAGTCAATTGAGGTTAATTTTATTCAGAATTTTACTGATGTTGATGATAAGATAATTAATCGTGCAAAGTTAGAAGGTGTGAAAGCTGAGGAAATTAGCAGAAAATACATCGAACATTATTTTAGCGACTTTGATGGATTAAATGTAAAGAGGGCAACAAGATATCCAAAGGCCACCGAACATATCCAAGAAATACAAGATTTTATTCAAAAATTAATCAATAACAATATAGCATATACTTCAAAAAATGGCGTATATTTTTCAGTTTCAAAGTTTCCTGAATATGGTAAACTATCCAAAAAGAAAATTGATGAACTGCAGTCAGGTGCAAGAATTGAAGTTGATGAGGCAAAAAAAGACCCACTAGACTTTGCCTTGTGGAAGTTCTCAGATATAGAACCTACTTGGGATAGTCCGTGGGGAAAAGGAAGACCAGGATGGCACATAGAGTGCTCGGCTATGAGCATAAAGTATCTAGGAGAAAATTTTGACATTCATGGGGGCGGAAGAGATTTGATATTTCCCCACCATGAAAATGAAATAGCACAATCAGAATCATTTACGCAAAACCAATTCGCAAAAATTTGGATGCATGTGGGAATGGTTACCATTAATGGTGAAAAAATGTCAAAATCACTTGGAAATATTAAATCAATCAAACATGTCTTGGATAATTGGGGGCCAAATATCATAAGATTGTTTTGTCTATCAGGACACTATTCAAAACCCATAGACTATTCTGAGGAACTGCTAAAGGAAAATTTAACAAGATGGAGGCAAGCTGAGACCTGCTACTATGAGCTAATTCATTCAGATTCATTAGAGGAACATCAGGTAAATGAAACAATTGAGAAGATAAAAAAAGAATTTGATGAAGCATTAGAATCTGATTTTAACACTCACTTGGCCTTATCGGCATTTTTCAAACTAGTCAAAGAAACTAACCGGATGGCAGCAGATGCAAGGTTAAGTAGCAATGATTCTGAAAAAATCATGCCTGAATTTGAAAGAATGCTTGAGATATTAGGATTAGACATACCAAAAATTTCACAAGCAGAGAAAGAAGAAATTGATGAACTAATTGCAAGAAGAGAGAAATTACGTAAAGAAAAACAATTTGAAGATGCAGATAAGATCCGAGATAAAATAAATGAAATGAATATTGAGTTAGTTGATCATAAAGGAAAAACTATTTGGAAAAGAAAAGAGAAAATCCTCGCAGAAAAACAAAGACAAACTAGCTTTAGCTAAATTTTGAAATTTTTATGCCTAGAAAACTTAGTTGCATCTAATTAGTTTCATCTAATTTTCATATTGTTTAATTAATAAAAAAAATGATCAAAAGCATGAATGCATGGAACAGATTTTGGAATTGGTATGAAAACAAAGTTTTAGGAAGTGTAATTTTAATTGCAATTATACAATTTATCCAAGTTCCTCACATGGTTTGGAATGCAGATATAATGCTCGAAGCAGGTATTGTTTCAAGAGTCCATCCAGTGATTGATTGGTTCTTGTATGGCGTAGATTTAATTGAAATTATTTCAATCATAAATGTTGGAATGATAATGTATAGTCTAATTAAGAAAAGACACTCAAAAGAGTCTAGGCAAATTACAGACATTTCAAATTAAATAATAAATAATTTTTTCTTATTCTTTTGCTTGCCAAAGAACCCTTTGTGGGAATGGAATTTCTATTCCAGCTAAATCTAATCCTCTTTTAATGGTAGAAAGTAAAATAGGCTGTGCTTGACTCCAATCTTCTCTTGGGTGCCATACTAGTACCTGGATATTTACACTTGAATCGCCCAATTCCTCAACACGAAATTCAGGTTCTGGGATTCTTAGGATAAAGGGCATGGTAGTTTCGATCTCTTTTTTTATTACAGATATTGCATTATCGATATCATCTTTGTAGGAAATTCCTACCATTGCTTCTGCCCTTCTTACAGTAGATGAGGAAAGCGAGCGAATGTTCGAAGTGAAGAACTTTTCATTTGGAACACGAATAACAGTACCATCAAATTTTCTCAAGTGACTGGAAAAAGTTCCAATATCCAAAAGTGTTCCAGTTATGGACATATCGGGAATTTGAATTAAATCGCCATGTTTTGCAGGCTTTTCCATCATGAGGAAAATTCCAGAAATTAAATTAGAAACAACTGATTGTGTTGCAAAACCAATTACTATTGCAAAGAGTCCTCCCGCCACCAGTAATCCTGAAAAATCAATCCCTTGACTATACGTAAAGGTCAGAAAAGCAATAATAATAATTCCAAAATAAATTATCTTGCCAAAATTTTTTGCAGTATCTTTGGGAAGTGATGGAGCATAGTATTTGTTAAAAAGTAGTTTGGCAATTTTGGCAATTACAATTCCAACTGCCATAATAATTCCGCCAATTAATAATGAAAGAACTGTCAACTCTCCAGTAATTTGCATCTCAGATAAGACTTGAAGAAAATCAAAAACCATTATTCTAATCCCATCTCCATAGAACTAGCTGCAGATGTAATTTCCCATGTAGGAGATTTCTTCCAATTAGTAGAGATAGGATCAACTTTAACATCGGCGATACTTACAACTGCACGTTTTTTCAAAGTAACCTTAATTCCATCAATAATTGCTTTTGAATCAGAGTAGTAAATGGAGTTATCAGTAATCGGAAAAATTACTTTGGATACGGATTGACCTGTATTCAGCTTATTCTCAAGTACTACCTTCATTACCCCATTAATGTAAGAAATTGAATCATCCATATCCTTTGCCATGGAAACATTGGCATATTTACAGAGAGTTCCATTATCTGGTGATCCATACAATCCAAATCGTGAATGAGCCGGATCACATGTAATCCAATCCAAAGAGTCCCTTTGAGAGTTATGAATTAAAAATAGACCAATTTCTATAGGGCAATGCACAAAAACGCTGGCAGCGGATTCTTCGCTTAAAAAAATATCTTTGTCAAATTTTAAGAATAAATAATCAGTTCTTCGGGCAGGATGATTTAATGGGCTAATTGGAGCTAATTCAACTTCAATCTCATTGGATTTTGATGGAATAATTTTTTCTGAAATCACATCCTCAGAGTTTTTTCTAGTATAAGAAAAGGCCTTATCCCCTATTCGTTCAATTCTAATTTTTGTGTTTGGAAGGGTCAATTCAATAAAGTCAGTAACGGTATAGATGCCGTATTTTGAGAAA
>JAOTYR010000112.1 GCA_029861785.1 Candidatus Nitrosopumilus sp. | reverse complement strand
ATTACTGCTTTTCCTTTGAATCTATTTTCTACATCTCGACATTTTTTATAATATTTTTTTAAACAAAAAAATATTCTCTTTGTGTCATTACTATACTCTGTAATTTCCTTGGATTTTTTTAATTCATTAATGATGTTTCGTAATAATCCTTTATCAATATCTGTAATTCTATGAATCTCTCTAAACCAGATGAATTTTGCATTCGATCCCCATTCTTCTAATAGCTGGAGTACTTGTTTGGTGGCCTCTTCTCTTTCCTCGGCTCTCTCATCTGCCATATTTTCTCTTTTTTTGTCCTATATTTTAGGAATTGTCCTTAATGCAAATCTATCAAGACTAATGTCAATTTTTTGAACGTAAGTGTTTTTTCATCTTTTTTAGGATTTGCTGTTATGGATGAAAATCTCAAAGCAGAATGTAATGAACTGTATTGTAAAATATTGGACCTAAAAGAATTTGCAAAAAAACTAGAAGAGGAAGATTAGTTTTATTTCCTGCGATTTTTTTTCATGTCTTTTAGTCTTGATTTTGTAACTTTTGTAGTCTGTTTCTGATTGTTTTCCATCTTGGTGGCTATCGTGTCAATTTTTTTGATAATTTTTGATTGTTCTGATTCAGAATTTGATTTTAGAAGTTTTTGTTTTAACTTTATTAATTCAAAAGAGTACTGGCTAAAGTCTCTTTTGAGCTCATCTAGATATGGGTCATCCATTTTTCTTTCAATTTTCCATCTTTTTTGTGGGATTTTGAGCTTTGGATTTATAATATTATTTAAAAAATGAAAATTATTGCAACTTGTAGGAGTCTTACAAATCAAATCATATGATAAAGTCAAAGAATTTCTGCATGAAGAGCATGTGGGAAGAATTTCAACTATTGATGAAAATGGATATCCTCAAACTATTCCTATGAATTTTGTTTTTCTAAATGATGTAGTGTATATGCATTCGCATCCTAGAGGTGAAAAAATTGAGAATTTTAAGAGAAATGAAAAGGTTGGCTTTGAAGTGGACCGGGAGCTAGAATTTCTTCCATCTTATTTTGAGGATCCAAAAAATGCATCACTTGCAGATACTTTGTACATTAGTATTGTAATGAAAGGAATTGCATCATTGGTAACAGACAGGGAAGAAAAAACACTTGCCCTTAATGGTCTTATGGAAAAATATCAGCCTGAAGGAGGTTATGAGCCAATTAAATCTGATATGCATGTTTTAGATGGAGTGGCGGTAATCAAAATAGCTCCAAAAATTCTTCATGGAAAATACAAAATCGGACAACATATTTCTCCTGCAGATAGACTTGATTTGGCCCAACAAATCTTAAAAAAAAATTCACCTACTGCAAAAAAGACTCTGAAAATTATGGGCTTTGAAATAACTGATGGTGGATTAAAAATGATTGATGAGCCAAGGTGGTAATTTTTTAATACAAAATCCTAATTTAAAAAAACTTAACAAGAGGATGGTCTAATTTTTGGGATGGCATTATTTGGAATAGATGGCTCACATGCTACAGAAGCTTGCCCTCTGAATAATTCTACCAGCGCAAAACTGCTCCTGAATGCAGAGATTCTTAATTTAGAAAAACTTCAAGAAAAATACAAAATAAACAAAATTTTAGGGCAATATCATTCTGCACTAGAGCATACCTTTCTTTGGATATTAGATGCAGAAGATCCTCATCTAATACAACAGTTCTGTATAGAGTCTGGCCTGGCAAGTTTTAATGCTGTAAAAATAATCCCTCTTATAACAACTCAACAAGCAATTGAGACTGTAAAAAAAGTAAATCCTCAATAGTTTTCCATTGACCTGCAGTACCTAATGAGCATTCGTTAGCTATAAGTTCAGATTCAAATTATTGCTATTGTTGCAACAGATACAAAAATTCGATTTAAAATCAGATTTCGCCCCCACAGGAGATCAACCTCAAGCTATCGATTCTCTAGTAAAAGGAGTAGATAAAGGAACAGTGCAGACCTTAATTGGAGTTACTGGCAGCGGTAAAACATTCTCTGTTGCAAACGTTATTGCTAGAACTGGAAAAAATACCCTGGTTATTTCACACAACAAAACACTTGCAGCTCAATTATATTCAGAATTAAAACAATTTTTCCCAAAAAACAATGTTGGTTACTTTGTATCTTACTATGACTATTATCAACCAGAAAGCTACCTTCCACAAACAGATACTTACATTGAAAAAGATACTCAGATAAATGAAAAAATTGAAAAATTGAGGCTAGAAGCTACTGCGATGCTTCTATCTGGGGAGCCTACAATTATTGTCTCGACAGTATCTTGTATCTATTCTCTGGGAAATCCCAAAGATTGGGAAGACTTGGCTATAACATTGAATTCTGGTGATGAAATTAAGAGAAATGAAATTATAAAAAAATTAATTGATGCCAGATACGAAAGAAATGATTTAGAAGTAGCTCCTGGAAATTTTAGAGTAAAAGGCGATACCATTGACATTATTCCAGCATATTCTGAAGATATTGTAAGACTATCTATGTTTGGTGATGAAATCGAAAAAATTAGTTTACTTGATCATGTGTCCTTAAAAGAAAAACGTAAAATCTCTCACATGCAAATTTTTCCCGCAAAGCATTACCTTATTGCAAAAGATGTTAGAGAACGTGCAGTCAACTCAATTAAAGATGAGCTTGAAGGTAGGTTGCCAGAATTAAACGAGCTTGAAAAACAACGACTAGAGATGAGAACAAAATATGATTTAGAGATGATTGAAGAATTGGGATATTGCTCTGGAATTGAAAACTATTCTAGACATTTTGATGGACGAAAAGCAGGAGAAAAAGCATTTTGTCTTATGGATTTTTTTGGAGATGATTTTTTGTTGGTAATTGACGAGTCTCATGTTACCCTACCACAACTTCATGGAATGTACAAAGGTGATCATTCTAGAAAAAAGGAGCTCATCACTTATGGATTTAGACTTCCAAGTGCATATGATAATAGACCGCTAAAATTCGAAGAGTTTGAAGGTTATATCAAAAATACTCTGTTTGTTTCTGCAACTCCAGGAGAATATGAGAAAAAAATTTCTCAAAAAATAGCAGAGCAATTAGTTAGGCCCACAGGATTACTTGATCCAGAGGTTGAAATTCGACCAACAAAAGACCAGATGGATAACTTGATTGCAGAGATAGCCCAAAGAGCATCAAGAAATGAACGTGTTTTAGTCACAACTCTGACTAAGCGTATGGCTGAAGATCTGGCAGAATATCTATCCAAAAAACAAGTGCGAGTTCGTTACATGCATTCAGAAATTGAAGGGCTACAAAGAACTGAATTAATCAGGCAGCTAAGGCTGGGCGAGTTTGATGTTTTGGTTGGAATCAACTTGTTGAGGGAGGGCTTGGATATTCCT
>JAOTYR010000111.1 GCA_029861785.1 Candidatus Nitrosopumilus sp. | reverse complement strand
CAGAGACGGTACAATCGGATCAGGCGCCTCATTTACAAAATCAAATCTATCAGTTGGAGTGCACACCGTAACTGCCCAAGTTACTGACAGCGGAGGCTTGACAGATATTGGTAGTTTGACTCTAACAATAATATCATATACCCCACCCACTGTAACAATAACAAATCCTCAAGACAATGAAAATGTTCATGGACCATTTACCATAAATGCAGTTTTGAGCGGATTTGAAGAGTCAACTATTGTGACTTTTAAGGTAGATGGCAATGTGGTTTTTACAGACAGCACTAGTCCATATGTCGCATCTTTAAAGACAAAAGATTTTTCAAAAGGGCAACACACAATAGTAGTTGTGGCAAACGATGGGTCTAATTGGAGTATTGATTCAATTGTTTTTAAAAGATAATAAAACTGGATAAAGATAATTTACTGACATCCACGACTGTAAACTAAGAAAAGGCATTTCCCAGTACCAATTATTTTAAATTCTAAAACCAGTGAGCATTTCTCTAAAAGAAGAGTGGAGAAATACAACAAGTTAACGTTGTTCAAAAATCAAAAGTGATCTATAGTTAAAGTATTACAAATGAATTAAAATCCAAAATGTTGGAAATAGAAAAAGAGTGTCTGGTATCTTAATGAATCCGACAAGCAAGCTAGGTAGGAACACTAGAAATTCTGAGAAATTTAAACAAATCGGTATTTAAATAGATTAATAATTTGAAATCTTTTTAATTTTATTGGTCGTTCATCAGACCAAGTTATGATTTTTCTCTTTTTGTGCTCTCGAGATTATAACATATAATAATAATCAATGTTATCTCTCAATTATGTATACAGTACGTATTCCAAAAGTTATCAAATTTGGAGAAAATGCATTGAGCGAAACAGAATATCCAAAAAATGCACTAGTTGTAACTACTGCATCACCTCAACTTTCTGGAAAGTGGTTAGACAAAATGGGGATTCAGGATTACATGTTATATGACAAAGTAACACCTGAACCATCAATTAATGATGTCACTTCTTTAATTTCAGAATTCAAAAGTAAGAATCCATCAACTTTGATTGGATTGGGTGGAGGAAGTTCACTTGATGTTGTGAAATACGCTGCACAAGATTTTGGTGTAGAGAAAATTCTAATCCCAACTACATTTGGAACGGGCGCAGAAATGACAACTTATTGCGTTTTAAAATTTGATGGCAAAAAGAAACTTCTTCGAGAAGATAGATTCCTAGCTGACATGGCAGTAGTTGATTCATACTTTATGGATGGGACACCACAACAAGTTCTTAATAATTCAGTTTGTGATGCATGTGCACAAGCAACTGAGGGATTTGACAGCAAACTTGGAAATGATTTGACAAGAACATTGTGCAAACAGGCATTTGAGATACTCTATGATGCAATAATGAATGACAAGCCAGAAAACTATCCATACGGTTCAATGTTATCTGGAATGGGATTTGGAAATTGTTCAACCACATTAGGTCATGCATTATCCTATGTGTTCTCAAATGAGGGAGTGCCTCATGGATATTCGTTATCCTCATGTACCACGGTAGCGCACAAGCATAACAAATCAATCTTCTATGATAGATTCAAAGAAGCAATGGGAAAACTTGGCTTTGACAAATTGGATCTTAAAGCAGATGTATCTGAAGCTGCAGATGTCGTAATGACTGATAAAGGACATTTGGATCCAAACCCAATTCCAATATCTAAAGAAGATGTCATGAAATGTCTTGAAGACATTAAAGCTGCTAATCTGTAAAAAATTCAAATATTTTTTACTTTTTTTCTATTTTATTGAAAAAACCTAAAACCGCCAGCAAACTTATTTATCCTAATATGCTGACCTAAGTGTACATGACTCAAAAAAAAATCAAATTTGGAATTCAAAATGGATTAAACGTTGCAAGAGCAGGTTACAATGAAGATCAGATATTAACTGCCTGTATGCTTGCTGATAAAACAGGATATGACTCTATCTTCTATATGGACCATACAAACGTCCCACAATGGAAAAATGCAACTGTTCTTGATCCGTGGGTTATGTTATCAGCCATTGCTGCAGTTACAAATAACGTAGAATTGGGAACATGTGTAACAGATGCAATTAGAAGACACCCATCAAATATTGCACTTGCCGCAATTACACTAGATAGAGTTTCAAAAGGTAGAGCAATCTTAGGAATAGGTGCTGGAGAAGCTCAGAATCTTAAAGAATTTTGCATTCCCTTTGAAAAACCAGTTTCAAAATGGGCAGAACAAATTGAAGTAATAAAAACTCTGTATACATCTACTCCAGATAATACAGTCGATTATGATGGAAAATATTACAAGCTAGAAGGTGCTTGTTTGCAAGCTCCTCCAATTAGAAAACCTCATCCACCTACATACATGGCATCAGGTGGTAAACGCACATTAGAATTAACAGGAAAACTTGGAGATGGTTGGTTGCCAATTGGTTATACTCCAGAATTATTTGAAGATCATAAAAAACAAATCGAAGTTTCAATGGACAAACACAACAGAACACAAGAAGAAAAAGACAACTTCCAAATGGCTTTGGATATTGATGTATACTTTTCTGAAGATGCTGAAGAGTCTTGGGCAAAAATGAAAGAAGCAGTTAAAGTAAGTTTGTTTAAACCTGAAGTACTACGTGTGCACCAATTAAAAGAAATTGAGGGATTTGATTTTGTAAAATACTTTACAGAATATTCAATGTCTGATCAAAGCTGGATTGTAAAAATGAGAGAAGCTGCAACAAAGATTCCTGATGCTGTGGCTCGTTCCTCAACTGCAGTTGGCACTCCTGACGATATTATTCCAACATTTGAGCGATTCATGGAGGCAGGTGTAAACCACTTTGTGATTAGATTCTGGGGTAAGAACTACTTTGGCTCAATTGACAAATTTGCCTCCCATGTAATACCTCATCTCAGAGAAAAAGCCAAACAATAGATTTTTTCAAAAATCAAATAAAAAATTATTTACTCTGCCATACCAATTAACTACTGTGGATGAAGACCTTCCTGAAACCGTAAAAAAAATGCTTAAAAATCCTAGAAGAAAATATGGAAATTTTAGCTAATTTAGAGGTGGATTCAGAGGATAAAAGAGAAGATGAGCTTGTACCTGACATGAAACTTTATCAACTATATGACATGACTGAAGATCTTTCTGAATCCTCAAAAATTAAACGTGCTGAGAAAAATCTAATTAAAAGACAAGCCAAAGATTCTATAGGTTAAACTTAGGACTTGTGAGGTCTGGTTCTGTTTTTCATTTTAGCCCTACTTTTCATCTTAGTGTAAGCCTTTACTTTACGTTTTTGTATTTGTTTTTCTAATCTTTTCCTGGTTCGCTCTGAGGATTTTGTTGTATTTTGATATACTTTTACTC
>JAOTYR010000110.1 GCA_029861785.1 Candidatus Nitrosopumilus sp. | reverse complement strand
TTAAAATCTAGGGACTCGCCATATGCTTTTGCATGAATTATAAATCCATCATTTTCAAAAATATCAAACTCAATTCTTCTAATGGCAAATCCCTCTGTAATTAGAACAAAAGTAATCTCCTCTAACCAACTAAAAAGTAAATATCTAAGATCTTTTCCATGTGCTGAAAATTCCTTTTGTCCCTTTTCTTCAACTTTGTCTTGGTCAAGGGTTATGTTAATTACAGCATCTGCAGTAATTGAGAATGCCTCTTTGAGGTCCTTTGCAGTAACTTCTAAAAATGCATCAGTTGCATGATCCAAAAACTTGTAACTCAACTATCTGTTTTCAAAACTCGTGATTATTAATCTAAATGTCTAAAATCTATCTGTAAATACTACTTTATCTAGACTTAATTGCCCTCCACGAGGATTAGCAGGACTCTTTGCTTTACCAACTACTAACATCATTCCAATAATGTAATCTTGGGGAAGATTGATCAACTCTGCAACCTTTTGTGGATCAAATCCAATCATAGGACATGAATCGTATCCTACCGATTTTGCTGCAAGCATTAGGGTTTGAGATGCAATTCCAATACTTCTTAGGGCCTCATCGTGTTGAAGCTTATCATTTCTAGTATAGAACTTTGTAATTGCTGGAATAATAAAATCTTGAACTTCTTTTGATGCATTTTTCCAGTACCGTTGGGGATCTTTTTCTCCTGCTTTTAGATCAGCACATATTATCAATAATAAAGATGCATCTGTGACTTGGGCTTGACCCCAGGAAACATCTCTTATTTTCTCTCTCAATTCAGCATCTTTTACCACAAGAAACCTCCAATTTTGGATGTTAAATGAGGTTGGAGATAAGACTGCCAATGAAAGCAATTTCTCAATTTCATTTTCTGTAAATTGATGAGTTGTATCAAAGTGCTTTACTGATCTTCTTTTTTTAATAATATCAAAAGTTTCTGAAGAAAAAGAAGAAATATCCTCTGTCATTTTTTATTTCCTTGACAGACTGATATTTACATGTGGTGAATTTCATATTGTATTTGCAACTTGAAAGTATTTTTTTATAATCTAAAAAATATTGAGTAATACTAACTACAATTCTGATTTGTAAAGTAATTTAGTTGGGGGTTCTTTTGAGATTTTATTGGAACCTCTTGACTCTTTTCTTATTTGGATTAGTGAATTTCTTGCAGGACATCTCTATGAAGGAGTCTTTTTGGCAGCACTACTTGAGACCATAATTCCACCAATTCCTACTTTGGCAGTTTTTCCTACGGCTGGATTTTTAGCCTCTCAAGAAGGCTTGTCAATAATTTCGGTAATACCGATGATAATTTTGGGAGCCTTGGGTGCCACAGTTGGAACCACTGTAATTTACTTGGTTGCACTAAAACTTGGACGGAACATTCTGTTAAGATATCTTAGATTTGTAAAAATTTCAGAAAAGAAGCTGGAGAGAGTTGAAATTTGGTTTGAAAAATATGGAGACAAAGCAGTATTTTTAGGAAGAATGGTTCCGGTAATGAGAGAGATGATTTCAGTTCCTGCCGGATTACTTGGAATGAAAATTCCAAAGTTTGTCTTGTATACATTTGCTGGTTCACTAGTTTGGTCTACAGGTACTATTCTTGCAGGGTATTATTTTGGAGCAAGTCTAGATTTGATTATTTAAGATTTAATCTAATTGAATAATATCTTGTTGCACTAAATACTTGATAGCATTGAGCAGCTCATCTTCTGAAACTTGATCTTCTGCATACCAAATGAAAATATTTCTAACCCATTCTGGAACTTTTTGTTTGCTAATTTCAATCTCCTCAACAAATGTTTCTCCGTTTGTCTTACATTGTCTTGGATAAGATTCCATTACTGAATTTCCAGCTTCCATACAGTCTTTAAAATTATTAATTTCCTTTAATGGGAGAATGCGAAGAATTCTATCATCGTTGATTTCTGGTGCTCCTCTACCATCTTGATTGCTTGTTAAGACATACAAGTATCCATCAGGACCTGTAGCAACATCTCGCAGTCTTCCAAAATCACCCGTAAACAATTTTTGATGTGACATCACTTTGTTTTTTTCTAAATCAAAATCAATCATATGCAAATGGTTTCCACGAAGTGTAGCCACAAAATATTTTCCTGTCCACTGGGAAATTTTATTTCCAGTATAGAACTCTGCTCCTGACGGTGCCCATGTATCATCACCTGTATTCAAGATTGGAGTAACAAGGCCTTCCATAGTTTCTGAGCCGATAATATCAGGCCACCCATAATTTGCTCCAGACAAAATTACATTGATTTCATCATGTGCGACACCGTGCCACCCAGAGGGCCCATGCTCAGTAGCCACGAGATTACCTGATTTATCCCAGTCTAGCCCCTGGGGATTTCTATGGCCATACGAGTATATTGGAGAGTCAGAAAAGGGGTTATCCTCAGGAATGCTTCCGTCTGAATTTATTCGAAGAATCTTTCCTGCAACAGAATTTTTATCTTGAGATAGGTCTGCATTTCCTGCATCACCTGTAGTGATGTATAGTTTATCATCTGGACCAAACTTTATCCGTCCCCCATCATGAAACGGTCCCCCTGGAATCTTATCAATTAGAACTTTATCTTCTGTTAAAGTTAGATTTGATTCAACATAACGAACAACCTTGTTTTGTGTAGAAATAAAATCATTGTAGGTATAGTAAAGATAAACGTAGTAATTTTCTAAATAATTTGGATCCAATGCTATCCCTAGCAATCCTCCTTCTACTCCTCCAACATCTACAGAGAAAATTGGTCTCTCTGAAACAATCCCATTTTGTATCGTCTTGACATTTCCAGGCCTTTCGGTGAAAAATATTGTTCCATCAGGAGCCCAAACAATAGACCAAGGAATATCTAAATTCTCTGCAAGTGTTTCTACTTTAACTCCCAAGTCAGGATATTCTTGAGCAAATACAAACGGAATGCTGGATAAAACTATAATTGCAAAAATAACTTCTTTCATAAACTGATTAGAATTTGTTTTACAATAAATGTTTCTTACTTTACTAGTCTTTTTGCTTTTTGAAATACAGCTGACCATTCCTTCCAAGTTAATCTTCCTGTCTGGGTATTTTGTTTTGAAGGATGATAAGATGTTAAAATTTTGATGGAGTTGTACTCAAATAATTTATTGTGACCAAATTTTTCTGGTCTTACTTTAATTAATTTACATGTAGCATCATATGCAATCTTTCCAAGACACAAAATTACTGTGATATTTTTAAGAATTTCATACTCTTGCTGCATATAATCAAGACAAGTATCCAACTCTTCTTTTGTAGGCTTGTTTTGTGGTGGTGCACACCTAACTGCTGCAGTAATGTAGGCATTTTTGAGTACAAGATCATCATCTGAGGTTTGACTGGTAGGAATAGATGCAAATCCGTGTT
>JAOTYR010000109.1 GCA_029861785.1 Candidatus Nitrosopumilus sp. | reverse complement strand
CCAAAGCCAACCTTACCAAAAGGTTCTGAGCCAAAGCCAGCTGAGACAAAACCAGCACAACCAAAGCCAAAGCCAACCTTACCAAAAGGTTCTGAGCCAAAGCCAGCTGAAGTTCCAAAGCCCTCAGAGACTGCAAAACAACTACCAGCAACTTTCAATGAAGCACTAGAGGATGCATATTACACCTCACCAATGTCAGACTTTCACAAGTACAGAGCATCAGTTACAGGCTACTCTCCTGCACCAAACAGATACTTTGTAAGAAAGACTGCCCCTGTAGGAAAAGTCCCAACAACAAACTGGAATGATCAAAAGGCAATAGTTTCTGGTTACACACAACCATCAAACCAATACTTTGCAACCAAGGCAAGAATGGCATATCATCCAGCAGACAGGACTTTTGGTTCATTTAGTGGCACAAAGATGACAGTCGAAGGTGTAGTTGCTCAAAAGAAAGAGGCGCCAAAACCAGCTCCCAAACCAGCTCCCAAACCAGCTCCCAAACCACAAGGTACACTACCAAAAGGAATGGAGCAGGTGCAATCACCTCCACTCAGTACAAGCACTCAATCAAAATCTAGAACAGAACAACTAGAAGAGTATGAAAAAGAATACTTGAAGAGACTTGAACAAGACAGAATAGAGCAGGAGAAGGCATATCAAGAAGAACTTCAACGAGAGGCTGCTGAATCTGCAGCAAGATCACAAGCAAGTGCTGGTTCAACTCGTGGAAGTCTACCAAAAGGTTTTGAGACAAAAACAGAACCTGAAAAGCCTAAATCTTCTAGAGGTACATTACCAAAAGGTTTCTAGCCTTTAACAATATTTTTTCTACTTTTTCTTTGAAAATTCTTCAAACACTTCTTTTGAATGACCTGCAGGTTTTACCTTGGGGTATATTTTGAAAATTTTTCCTTTTTCATTTACAAGAAAAGTACTTCGCATAACTCCCATGTATTCCCGACCCATGAATTTTTTCTTTCCCCACACGCCAAATTTTTGAGAAATTTCTTTATCGACATCTGCAAGGAGAGGAAATTGTATTCCCATTTTTTCACAGAATTTCTTATGCGAATTCACATCATCAGGACTCACACCAATTACCTCTATTCCCTCTTTTTGAAACTTTTTGTAATCTTTTGAAAATTCATCAGCCTCAGTGGTACAACCAGGTGTGAAATCTTTTGGATAAAAGTAAATGACATGTTTTTTGCCTTTAAAATCTGTGGATTTGATTTTATTACCGTTGGAATCATTTGCCTCAAATTTTGGAATGGAATCTCCTTCTTTAACCATTATGTCATGTTGGCCTCTTTACCTTAATTAATTACTTTTTCAAATAGTTCAAAACCAATCCGAATCTTTTATATGGAAATTGAAGCGGGTTTTGCTTGATGGTTAATCCTAGAGCCTGGCTTGCAGAATCTATTGCAACTTATGGCTTGGTATTTTTTGGTCCACTCTCAGTCATTCTTGCCATTGCTTCATTTGGTGAAGGGCTCACTACAATGTCTGTATTGTTTATTTCTCTTGGACACGGAGGGGCAATTGCATTAATGATCTATGCATTTGGACATGTCTCTGGTGCTCACATTAATCCAGCAGTTACCATTCCTATGATAATTACAAAAAAAATTGGAATAACTGATGGTATTGGCTATATTATTTTCCAATTAATTGGTGCAATTGCAGCAGCTGCTACTCTAAAAGCAATTCTGCCAGAGCTTGGTGCACAGGTAAACTTTGGAACTCAAGGAGGACCAAGTGAATTAATCAACAACAGCATAAGCTCTGGATTTGCAATTGAAGCAATTTTGACATTCTTTCTGGTTCTTGTAATCTTCATGTCTGCAGTACACAAAAAAGCATCACCTGGATGGCATGGATTCACTATAGGTGGAATGGTCTTTTTGATTCATCTTGTTGCAGTTCCATTAACTGGAGCATCAGTTAATCCCGCAAGAACATTTGGTCCTGCTTTAATCTCTGGATTCTGGGAATTTCATTGGCTATATTGGGCCGCACCAATTCTTGGCGGAATAATTGCAGGTGTCTTGATGAACTATATCTATGTCAACCAAGCAGAAAAAGAGGCATAACATTTTCCTCCAATCTTTGACTAGGTGATTAATGAAAAATTTTGATATTCTCTAAAATCTTTTTTCCTGAATTTTTTATTTAAAATTACAAATAGCAATCCAAATTAAGCCTCTGCCAGGCAGAATTTCTGAGGACTCGTTGCATAGCTTGGATAGTGCGAACGCTTGCGGAGCGTTAGGTCGTCGGTTCGAATCCGATCGGGTCCGCTTATTTCCTCTATTAATCCAGCTCAAATTACTTTTGGAATTGCCTCTTTGGTATTTTGTGTTGTTAAATTCGTTAACAATTTTTCCGAAAAACGGTTCACATTATCATTCCTAAAAAAAAATTGATACGTTCATACTATTTTTTTGTAAAATAGATGGTGTGAGATTAGTATGCAAAGAATCTCCAACCTATCTATTTTGATTTGTATCTTCGGGATTTGCATAAAAGGAGATAGTAGAAATCGTTCATTCAAATCGTTAGAATTTTCTAAATAATAAATTGTAATACTATATTCATTTGGAACTCTTATCAAGTACTATGGTTAGGGTTTGCACTTAAATTTCAATTACAACAATTATTACTATTGTTATTAGTTGTTTCATTAAACTTTGTTTAGAAATTTTGTATCAAGAAATAATGATTATTCCATTTACTACCAAATATTGAATACTCTTGATAAATTCCTCATCGCTAATAGTATCTTCTGCCCAATACCCTGCAATGTTTTTCACCCACATTGGCATTTCTCTAAAATTCTGAGAGGAATTTGGGGGAAGATCCGAGATTTGAATAATATTTTGCTCAATCAAGTATTGAATTCCTGAAACAAACGCATGATCTCCAATATGCTCATCTGCCCACCACTTTGCATTATTTTTAATCCATTTTGGTATTTTTACATCGTTTTGAGTAGAGGATTTCTGGGATTGAGAGTTTTCCAAACTTTGAGGTACAGGCTTTGAGTTTAAAGTTGAAGCATCAAATTCCTTATCAATCACCTCATAGGTGACATCCGTATTCTTATCTACCTGTCCAATATAGCTGGCAGAAACCCGATAAACCCCTCTTACTGATTCATGATTAAAAATCAATAATGTCTCAAAATATCCTACACCAGTAGTTTTTATTTTTAAAACTTCTACAGATTGGTCTGGTTTGTGAATTGTAATAATTACTGGAAGGCCTCTGTGATATTCTTCTTGAGAAATTCTTCCAGAAAGTGTAACTATCTTCCTGTCATATCTATCTGCTTCAATTATCTTTTGAGAAATACTCATTGAAGTGATTGGCGACAGTGGAATGATTCGTTCTGGTGTTGGCTCTGGTGTTGGCTCTGGTGTTGGCTCTGGTGTTGGCTCTGGTGTTG
>JAOTYR010000037.1 GCA_029861785.1 Candidatus Nitrosopumilus sp. | reverse complement strand
CTTCAGATGAGTTGTCTTCAGATGAGTTGTCTTCAGATGAGTTGTCTTCAGATGAGTTGTCTTCAGATGAGTTGTCTTCAGATGAGTTGTCTTCAGATGGATTAGGGATATCTTCAAAAAATTCAAAATAGGTGATAGCTTCACTTTCAGCATAATGTGCTTTGATAGAATAAATACCATCAATTTTGAAATTTACTCCTGCTTTAACAAGAAAACTAGTTGAAAATTCCAGATTATTATTAATTGTTCCAAAATAAAATCCTGCAGGGGTCCCAAATGGATCATAAATTCCTATTAAAACCGTAGGAGATTCAAAAGAGGAAATAATTCCAGTGATTTTCACATTATCGCCATCAGTATATACATCCTTTTCAGTATCTAATAGAATAATTTCAGGTTTGATTTTCTCTTCTAGTATAGGATCAGTTTGAGGGATATCACCGCCAATTGTGAAAAATTCATCTTGACTAATTTTCTTATAATTTATTTTTACTTTGTAGTTTCCAGGATTATCATAAAATGGGGAATCCAGTGAGATTATTTTTGAAAAATTCCCTTCTGAATCAAGTTCTAAATTATTTGCAGATAGAATTTTTCCGTTAGGATCGTAAATGCTAATTGCTATCATTGGCATTGAAAATTCTGGAACAGAGCCAGATAAAATTAATGTATCACCTGTACTATATTCTAATTTGTCAAATTCAACAAGGATAGCATCCGCATAGATTTCAGAGACCATAGAAGATGATATTATGGTTACCACTAGCAATATACTTAATTTATTTCCTAGCACAAGTGTAAAATCATAATTTTGTATTTAATACTCACGTAGAAATTATACTGATTATTCAACAATAATAGTAGTTGAAACAGGTTGAGACAAGGCTATCTGTTCCTCGAGTGAATTCCAAACATAAGACTCGATGAGAAAAGATCCGAAATTTTTTGGAAGCCAAGATTGAGAAACATCTAAGCTTTGATTTCCGGATAACTCTCCAGTAATCCAAGATAGAGAAACTACAGAGTGTTCATTGTTTTTTATCTGAATCAGATACACGAATTTTTGATCAAAGTTTTGCTCATTTTTAATTGAACCAACAATTTGAATTCTTTTGTTTACTTGAAAGGAATCTAGTGGTTTACCAGATCTATCAGCCAAAATAATTTGGGAATTTGTTAATTTTTCCAAGGATGGAATAGAGGATGTAATTTTTGCTAATGTGATAATTTCTAAATTGTCAGATTTAGCATAGGGTTTAGGCAATGTATGATCATCGTATTTTGCATAAATTTCATCCTCTGGTAATGCAAGCAATCTATTTCCGCTTGAGGCTAAATTTTGTGTAAAATCCACAGTTGCAATAAAAACACCCGATCTTTCTGAAGTTTCAATTGCTATTACTTCAATTCCAGCCACATCAGAATCTGAAGATACATGAATAGGAATTTGATCTAATGCTTCAGGATTAAGATTTAGATCAGGATCAATTACCCGAATTACTGCTGATTTGTCAGACAAAAAATTACTATCAGAAAATCTTACATCACCAATATTCCAACCAGTAAGTGCAGATTCTGTTAATACGACACCGTCTGCAAATTCAAATGATATTGTTATGGCAGAATCTCTATCAACTTCTAAAAATCCACTTGTAGGGCCATTTCCCAATGTTCTGGGAGTGGTATCTATATCCCCATCTCCATCAACATCATGAGAAAATCCAGTAAGAGTAACCTCTGCAGTAAATATACCAGTGTTAACTCCTGTCTCAGAAAACCTATAGGGTTCTAGAGAATGACTACTAGTTGAAATTTTTATTGGATTGAACTGATCATCGCCAATAGAATCAATCAAATGTCTGTCAGTATTCCAACTTGGAGCAAGAATAGTTATTTTGACTTTGTCGGTCCAAGAGTATACGGCTTTATCGGTAAATATAGGAGCGTATGGTTTTTCATAATCAGGTATTGGTTGTGCATATGCTGGAAGGAAAAGCATTGTGAGAATTAATAGAAGTTGAAGCAACAAAGAAAATAGGAAAGGATATGATTTAATCGTTAACAGTTAAAAATTATTAAGATTCTTCTTCAGGCAGAGAAATGGCTAGAATATTATCTCCTCTTAAAAGAATTTTTCCTAATTTCACGGGATTATCATCGGAGAGTTCTTCAGCATCATTTAATGTAAGATTCATGTGAACATCAAAATCTACAAGATTGCCTTTGATAGATTTGTTGTTCCGTAATCTTAGTAAAACAGATTTATTTTTACTGTTACCCATTAATGTAGAAATTTCATCAGCCATTTTTTCACCCAATATTTTATTTTTTCTTACTTACCTGCATGTACAAATCAACTGTTCCGCTTCCAATCGGAATATTACTTCCAACAATTACATTTTCAGTAATTCCTTTTAGATTTTCAACTTCTCCTCCTAATGCTGCATGCGCAATGGTAGGTACTGTGATTTCAAAGGCTGCTCTTGCAAGAACACTATCTTTTGTTCCAGCAATTCCGTGTCGTCCAATTTGTTGCATGTATCCCTTTGAACACATTAAATCAGCTACTAACATAATGTATCTATTATCAACCTCTAATCCTTGATCACCAAGAGTGTGGTTGAGTTCATCAATCAATGCATTTCTAGATGCCTCAATACCCAAAGTACCAGCTATTTCAAATACATTGTTCGTTCTAACATTGTTCTTATCAATCCCTTTAACCTCAAGTACTTTTGCAATATTGGATCCAGTTGTCTGAATTACCCATTCATCATCTTTTTGAACCAAAGTAACACGTGCAATGTCAGGAACTCCTTTAACAGTAGAATTGAGAACTTTGTTTCTAATTGCAATTACAGTTGGAGCATCAGATTCTTCAACTAATTTTAGAGTAATCAGTTCTCCGGTTGTTTCTGCTTTAAATTTTTTGTTAGATAGTAATGCAGTCTCGACTTCACCAACACTACATCCTCGATTTCTTAATTTGTTTGGGCTAAGAATTAGTTTGATTTCAGTATTGTAATCAGTTTCACTATCTTCGATCAAATCAGAAATCTTTGTTTGTAGAATATTTCTTGCAACCTCTATTGCTTTTTCTCTTGATTTTTTTGATTCTTCATTAAGGTAAATATCCATAGTTGGAGTAACTGGTTTCTTTCTTGCGTCAACTAATTCAATTAATCTTGGAAGACCCAATGTCACGTTTCTTTCTTTAATTCCTGCAAAGTGGAATGTTCTCAAAGTCATCTGAGTACCAGGCTCACCTATAGATTGTGCAGTAACAATTCCTACTGCTTGACCGGGTTCTACTTTTGCTTTGTTATAAAGAAATAATCCTTTTTTACCAACAATAGTCACTCCTTCTCTGCTTAGTTTTGAATCAAGAAGACCATCAGTTACAAGTTGTTTTAATCTTGGATTGAAGGTTTTAGTATATTTTTTTGCAATTTCTTCAATCTCATCTTTGGTTGCCTTCTTCCCAGAGTCAATAATTGTTTGTGATTCAATTAATCTATTAATGTTAAAAGCTTCTCCGTGATCACTTTTTGCAACATCTATTCCATCTTCACCATACAAAAATTGTACAATATGTCCATGTGGATCTCTTACTGTTCCATCATATTCTAATCTAATGTGTTCTAAAGCGTTAATCAGTCTTCGCTGCATGTAACCACTTTGTTGAGTTCTAACTGCAGTATCCACCAGTCCTTCTCGTCCTCCCATAGCATGGAAGAAGAATTCTAGTGTTGACAGACCTTCTCTATAATTTGATTTTACAAATCCTTTCGCATCAGGATTTTTATCATGTTCTTGGAAATGTGGAAGTGCACGGTTATGATAACCTGAATGTAGTCTATTTCCCCTTCTTGATTGTTGTCCTAATGCCCCTGCCATCTGACCAATGTTTAGAGAAGATCCTCTTGCACCAGTTGTTGCCATTATTCTTCCTGCATTACTTTGGTCTAATGATTGGTCAGCAGTGTTTCCAGCTTTATCTCTTGCTTTACCTAATTCGTTTACAATATAAGCCTCCAAAGCTTCCTCAGGTTTCATTCCCCTGGAAAGTTTTAGAGTACCTTTTTCATATTGAGAAGTTAAATCAGAAATTATACCATATGTTTCTTGAATATCATCTAGTATCTGAAGTCTATTTGTTTCAGGAACTTCAAGGTCTGAATAACCATAACTAAATCCATAGTGGGTAATGAATTGCTTTACCATAATTAAGATTGAATTTAAGAAAGATTTTGCTTCAGCATTTCCATAGTCTTTTGCTATTCTATGCAACACACTTTCTGGTTCTTCAGCACCGATTGAGGCCTTATCAATTACTCCACTTATTAGCTCTCCTTGTTTTATTACAACATCCTTTGGAGAACCTTGTGTTCCTTTTGACCATTTAGATGTAATTACATAATTGAAATCTTTTGGCAAGAATAAAGAGAATAATTGTTTTCCAGTATATGCAGGACCATCTTTTGTTTTGGAGGCGGGTTTTGGCAATTGGCCAATAAAACCACCAAGCATTGCAAGATTTGAAAATTCTTGAATAGATAAGATAGTATCATCCTTAGTAAGTAGATATGCTCCTGTAACAAAGTCTCTCAAGGCACCTATAATTGGGCCGCCATATCTGGGAGAGATTAGTTGATCTTGAACTCTCATTAACAGAATTGCCTCTGCTCTCGCTTCTTCACTTTGAGGAACGTGTAAATTCATTTCATCACCATCAAAGTCCGCGTTGTATGGGGGACAAACTGATGGATGTAATCTAAAAGTTCTACCTGGCAGCACCCGGACATAATGTGCCATTATAGACATTTGGTGAAGTGAAGGTTGTCTATTAAACATGACTATGTCTCCGTCAGAAAGATGTCTCTCGACCAAATATCCTATTTCTAGAGTTTCAGCTATTATAGAACGGTCTTCAACAAAATCAAGTCTGATTTTTACTCCATCTGGTCTAACAATGTAGTTTACACCTGGAAACTTATTTGGACCATTAATTACAAGTTGTCTCATTCTTTCAATATTCCATTCAGTTACAATCTCAGGAATTGTTAATTTCATTGCAATTTGTTCCGGAACACCTACTTCTGACAAGTCAAGATTGGGATCAGGTGATATTACAGTTCTGCTAGAAAAGTCTACCCTCTTTCCTGACAATGATCCTCTAAATCGTCCTTCTTTTCCTTTGAGTCTCTGAGTTAGTGTTTTTAGAGGGCGTCCTGAGCGGTGATGAGCTTGAGGAATTCCAGAAACCTCATTATCAAAGTATGTTGTTGCATGATATTGTAAAAGATCCACTAAATCTTGAACAATTAATGGAGGAGTTCCTGCTTCTTTGCTCTCTTTGAGTCTTTGGTTAACTCTAATAATATCCACCATTTTGTGTGTTAAATCATCTTCAGACCTAATTCCAGTTTCAAGAATAATAGATGGTCTAACAGTTACAGGAGCTACTGGCATTGCTTGTAGGATAAACCATTCAGGTCTTGCAGTTACAGGATCATATGATAAAAGACTTAGATCAGCATCAGTAATTTGAGAAAATCTTTCCCTAATAGTAATTGGCAGAAGTCTGTGTTCTCCTATCTCTGTTTTTTCAACAAAGATGGTTGGCTTCGTAAATATTAACTCGTATTGTGTTTTTCCACAATGTGGACACTCCTTTGCTTTCTTTGCTTTTTCTATAATTTGTTCTGGAATACGTTTTTCTGAAAATACAGTATACGCTAAATGTTTCTCTTTAATTGCTTGGAATTCATCCAAATCTTCTTGAGGAACTTTTAGCCTAGCGCATGAACGACATGTAGATTGCAAAAGTTTGTGGATATTATCAATAAAAGCGATATGCAAAATTGGTTCTGCTAGTTCAATATGGCCAAAGTGTCCAGGACATCTAGCAGCCGTGTTTCCACAAGTAAGGCACTTTTGTCCAGGTTCTAGTGTTCCTAATCTTCCATCCATTAAACCTCCCTGCACGGGCATACCATCTTCATCATAGGTTTCTGGTGCAGTAATTTCAGCAACAGAATATTTTCTAATTTCTGTAGGAGACCAAACAGAAAACCTTATCCCATCAATTGATTTAATTGACTGAACCGACATTATACTTTCTCCTTTATTAGTAATCTAGGGGCCACGTTCAAACTTTGCATCTCTTGTAATAATAGCTTGAAAGCATATGCAACTGCAACAGATGATACTTTAGCTTTGTCGCCGCAAACTCTACAAACATATTTTCTTTGTTTAACATCATGATAAGCTACTAGTCCACATCTTTCACAAACAAAAACATCAGCTTTATCAGATTCATCTAACAGTCTATCCTTGAGTATCATTGATGCACCATATGCAATAAGACAATCGCGTTCCATTTCACCAAATCTTAGGCCACCACCTCTAGCTCGTCCTTCTGTAGGTTGTTTCGTTAACATTTGGACTTGTCCACGGGCTCTCGCATGTATTTTATCGGCTACCATATGATGTAATTTTTGATAATAAACAACTCCAATGAAAACTTCTACTGGAAATGCTTTTCCAGTTCTTCCATCATACATTATTTCTTTTCCTGAATATTTGAAACCAGCAGCATCCATGACAGGTTTAACCTCTTCAATTTTTTCACCAACAAACGCCGAACCATCAAATTGACTTCCCCTCAAAGCACCTGCCTTTCCACATATAGATTCCATCATCATTCCAACTGTCATTCTAGATGGAAATGCATGTGGGTTGATAAGAACATCAGGGGAAATGCCTTCTGCCGTATATGGTAAGTCTTCTCCTTTTGCTAGAATACCAAGAACACCTTTTTGTCCATGTCTTGAAGCAAATTTATCTCCAATTTCAGGAATTCGCATATCTCTTGCTCTAATTTTATACATTTTTCCTCCTTCATTAGATTGTGTCATTACAACTGTATCAATAACCCCTGTTTCTGATGGTCTAACACCAATTGAGGTATCTCGTCTGTAAGGACCGGTCGACTCGAATTCTCTATATTCTTCCATAAATCGTGGTGGACTTGTTTTTCCAATTAAAATATCCCCTCCCTTAACGGTAGCTTCTGAAGCTACTACTCCGTCTTCTTCTAAAAGTCTATAGGCCTTTTCACCTTTATATCCTCGAATATTATCTTCAGCATTTGGAATTTCGAAGCTGTCACGCATTCCACCGGGGTACTGTTTTGCTTCTGCGTCATAAACTCTAAAGAAGAATGTTCGGCCTAAACCTCTATCAACTGAAGATTGACTCAGGACAATTGCATCTTCAATATTGTAACCGTCAAAAGGTAAAACAGCAACCACACAGTTTTGGCCTGCAGGTCTATCTTCTAAACCCAGAAGTTTCATAGCTTTTGTATTGACCATTGGAGTTTGTGGATATAGCATTAGATGCTGCCTTACGTAAGTACTTGTATTCATCATAGGTGTGGAAAATCCTAAACTTTGTTTTGCCATTGCAGACTCGTATGTGTTTCTTGGAGATTGGTTATGTTCAGGATACGGAATAATTGATGCACCAGCACCTAGAATTGATGGTGGAAATACTTCCAAATGAGTATGTTTTTTTGTATCTTTTTCATCGAGTGTAACATAACAATTTTCTTCTTCATTTGCATCTATTAATTCAAGTACACCCATTCTTAAAAGATCATTCCATGAAAGAAGTTTCTTTGATACTTTGTCTAAAAGCTCTTGCGTTAATAATGATCTGTTATCTTTTATAATTATTAATGGCCTTAAGACGCGACCGGCATTGCAATTAACATAAAGTCTTTTAGTTGCACCCTCAATGTCTGATTTATGGAAAGATATTCCCACATGAGGATGAATCTTTGAATTTCGTCTTAGTTCCCTAAGAGATTCAGACAAGTGTTCACCATCCTTAAAGTATCCAATAAGGCGACCGTCAACAAATATTCTGGTTCCATCTTCTTTCAAATCTTCTTTTGCGTCAAAGAAATGAACAGTTCCCAAATCATATAGTTTTTCAACAATTTCTTCTGATGGGATATTTACAGATATAATTCCAGATAATGCAAGGTTCTTTACTAGACCACAGTTTGATCCTTCAGGAGTTTCACTTGGACATATTCTTCCAAAATGTGTTGCATGTAGATCTCTAGCTTCAAAGTTTGGTTGAGTTCTACTTAATGGTGATTGAATTCGTCTCAAATGGCTAATTGTGGACAAGTAGTTTGTTCTATCAAGAAGTTGCGTTACACCAACTCTACCTCTTCCCCAGTTTCCAGTTGCAATAGCGTTGTTTAATTTATCGCTGATAATTCCAGGGCGAATTGCAGCGGCAACTGCATTTATTCCTCTTTTTTGGCCTGAACGTTCTAATTGATATTTCATGTCTCTAACCAAATTTCTAAAAGCAGTTCTGAATAGATCTGCTAACATTTGTCCTGCAAATTTTATTACTTTATTTCCATAATGATCTTTGTCATCAGGATAAATCCATCCCAGTTTTAGTTCAAGAAGTTTACATGCAGCCTCTCCCAAAAATTGTGCTTTTTCTTTTCTGTTTTCAGGATGTTTTCCTAAATGAGGTAAAAGTCCCCAATCCAAAAGAGTTTCAGCGCGTTTAATCTGAAATTCCTCTAACATTCCAGGAGCAATTCTTTTACTGATATAAACAATTGAATCCTTTGATGTAGGAACGTCAGCAGCTTTTTCAAAGGAGCCTTCTAATTCATCTTGAACTTCTTCAACAAGTGAAACCGCTGCCGCCGTTTCTTTATCTGATTCTAATCCAAGTGCTCGCATCAAAATTACAACTGGGATATCAACTGGTGAACCAGGAATCCTAGCTACAATTAATCCATCATTTTTCATTACAAGTTCTAATTTTGCACGATAGCCAACAATTGATGAATATACTTTAGCTTTGAAAACAATATTTCCACCGACAGTTTCTCTATCAACAATTATTTTATTGTAAGAAAGATCTTCTAATCCAACAATTACTCTTTCAGAGCCATTGATTATAAAATACCCACCAGGATCATTAGGATCTTCTCCATGTTCAACTAATTTTTGAGATGAAAAATTACTCAAAATACATGCATTGGATTTTGCCATAACAGGTACATCACCAATATGCACAAACCTAGATTCTAAGATTTTTCCATCTTCGATTACACTTGCTTCCATCATTACAGGAGCAGAATATGAAACATTTCTAAGTCTAGCTTCGGCTGGAGTAATGTGAGTTATGGAACCATCAAGTTCCATCATACGAGGTTGTTGAAGTTTCACTTTACCTAATTGAATCTTATATGGATATTCTGCATTTTCAATTTCTATTTGTCCAACTTCATTAATTATACTCTGAAGACCTCGTTCCAGAAATTCATCAAATGAATTTAGATGTTGTCTAGCGATTCCCTCTCTTTTTAGTATATCTTGAATTATGGGCCAACGTTTTGTTGAAGGATCTGCCATTCTAGATTTCCACCACGTATCTATAGTAATAGCTTTCTCCAGCAGTAGGACTTTTTCTAGTGATTTTTATCATATCGCCAGGTTTAACTCCAAGTCCCATTATTGCAGGATCGTTTACAAAAATTAACGGAAGTTCAGTTGGCTTACAATTATATTTTTTTAAAACTTCTTCTGCTTCTTTTTTAGAAATTATTTCGTGTTTTGGAACATAAACATGATCCGGTACAAGAATTTGATTTTTCTTAGTTGCCACAGTTTAAAACCTCACAAAAAACATAAGATGTAACGATAAATAATATACACAAACTGTCAAAAACTAACTTTGAGGTTAATATATATCTAATCTGAATTTCGTCAGTGTTTTTTCTTTTTAGTCAATAATATTTTTCGTAACGTTAAATAGTATAAATCTGAGCGTAAAATTGATGAATACTCATCTATCGGTGTTTACCTTATTTGCGATCATGATTGCAAGTATTGGAATGGCACCCGCATTTGGACAAATAGTGCAACCAATCGTTGTTACTACTGATAAGTCATCCTATTCAGAGGGTGAAGCAATCATGGTGACAGGAGAAGTAAGTGAAATTCTTTTCGGTTATGCTATTAGCATCATGGTTATTGCTCCCAATGGCAATGTAGTTTCAATTGACCAAGTTATGGTCGGTTCAGATAAAAAATTCGGTACAGAATTAGCTGCTGGAGGATCACTCATGAAGGCTGGTGGAGAATACACGATTCAAGTACTCTATGGAACCGAAAATCGAATAGCTGAGACCTCATTTACATTTGGAGGATCTACTGAATCAACCGGACCAGAGGGTTTAGTACAGGTTTCTGGAACAGACTTTACAGTAGGATATGAGATTACAGGCGGAAAGCTTATCTCAATTACACCCGATGTAGATGCAAATTCTCTTATCATAGCAATCGATGCAACAGATGATGGTCAACTAACCATTACTTTGCCTAGAGAATTGATTGATGCAAAGATTGGAGATGATGATGATGATTTCTTTGTTCTAGTTGATGGTGAAGAAGTTGACTTTAATGAAACGACAACATCCACAGATAGAACTCTAGTGATATCATTCCCAGCAGGTGCTGAAGAGATTGAAATTATCGGCACACATGTAGTCCCAGAATTTGGTGCAATCGCAGCTTTGATTCTAGCAGTAGCAATTATTTCAATAATTGCCGTTTCTACAAAATCAAAACTTAGCATTATGCCAAGATACTAGACCTACAACTTTTTTTCATTTTTTAATTTTTGATAGTAAAGGAGATATAGAAATAGTAACGATTTCTTTTTGTGTCTGTTAAGATTTTTCTTCTTTTAACTTTAGTGATATTTCCTGTATTTCCAGTTTTTGCTCAAAGTGATGACATTCCATTTCTTACAATAAAAACTGATGATAACCATTATGATGAGGGAGATACAGTTGTAATATCCGGTAATGTTGCAACAGTCATTATAGATACGCCAATTATCCTTCAAGTTTGGTTTGAAGGAAATATGATTGATATTGCTCAATTTTTCCCGGCACAAGATGGAAGTTATTCCCACACTGTAATTGCAGAAAAACCATCATGGAAAAACGAAGGAGAGTATCTGATTAGAGTTTCTTTTGGAGAAGGAAACATTGCAGAATCTACAATTAATTTTACACCAAAACAGGAATTTCTAGAAATCAAAGATAGTTTCGAAGTAGAAATCCCAAATGGAGGAACATTTGATGCAGAATATTCAATCTTAGGCGGTATAATAAAAAATATAATTCTAGAGCCAGATAATTTTACTCTTAGGATTTTTATCGAAGCACCAGATGAAGGATCAATTTCTATTATTCTTCCAAGAGAATCAATAGATGCAGAGAAACCTAATGGTCAAGATGAGATCTTTATAGTTTTAATTGATGAAATTCAAGTTCCCTATGAAGAAACCAAAACAAACGAACAAACCAGACTTATTACAATTAATTTTGAAGAGGGAGATTCCGAAGTAGAAATTATTGGAACGTCTGCGATACCCGAATTTGGAACGATGACTTTCTTGATTTTAGTATCAGGAATTATTGTTACAGTAGGAGTAACTAGAAATAAGTTTCAATTGAAAATCTAATTTGCAAATTAAAAGGAATATTTCTCTTTAAAGGGGGAGACTGAACGTAATTCTTTTACAACATTTTTCAATATTTCAACTGTTTTATCCATTTCTGTTAAATTATTTGAAATACCAATTGTTAATCTCAAAGAACCAGTGATTTGCTCATGCAGAAATCCCATAGCTTGAAGTACATGAGATGCTTTTTGGATCTTTACTGAACAAGCAGAACCTGTAGATGCGGCAATTCCATTTTCATCTAATTTTATTAAAAGATCTTCTCCGTTGACACCAAGAAAAGTCAAGTGAACATTATTAGCTAATCTTTCTAGAGGATGACCGTTTAGAGTAACCCCTGGAATTTCTTGTATGATCTTAGTAGAAATATAGTCTCGTAATTCTTTCATTTTAGAAATGTTTTCCAAAAGATTAATTCTTGCTAATTCACATGCTTTTCCAAATCCCACAATATTGGCTACGTTTTCTGTTCCTGAGCGAATACCCATTTCTTGACCACCTCCTAAAATTACTGGATCTATTGAAATGCCTTTTCGAATATATAGTGCACCAGTTCCCTTAGGACCATTAATTTTATGAGAAGAAATCGATAGTAAATCTGCACCTAATTCCTTAACGTCAATTGTTACTTTACCTACTGCTTGGACAGCATCTGTATGAAATACAACGTTCTTGTCCTTACAAATATCGACGAAATCGAGAATTGGTTCCAATGTTCCTACTTCGTTATTACCAAACATGATAGATACAAGAGAAGTATTTTCAGTAAGATTGTTTTTTAAAACATGTGGATCTACCAGCCCATAATTATCTACAGGTAAATAGACAATATCAAATCCCTCCATCTCTAATTTTTTACATGGTTCCAAAATAGCATCATGTTCTATGGATGAGGTAATAACGCGAGATTTAGGATATTTTTTTGCAATTCCATAAAGAGCAGTATTATTAGATTCTGTCCCTCCAGATGTAAATAAAATTTCAGAAGAGTTAGCATTGATTAGTTGGGCTACTTGTGTTCTTGCTTTCTCAATTGCTTTTTGAGCAAGGCGGCCATATCTATGAATGGATGACGGATTTCCATACTGTTCTTTTAGAAAAGGCATCATAGATTCTAAAACTTCTTCATGAATCCTTGTAGAAGCGGCATTATCAAGATAAATCAATCTGCAATCACATTTATTTTTCCTGGGCTGTAACCTTCTGAATCTATGATAACATCGGAGAATCCAATTAATTTTAATTTTTTTGTGATTTCTTCAAAAATTTCATTATTAGTCAAAATTGAAATTTTTTCTTGTTACTTC
>JAOTYR010000108.1 GCA_029861785.1 Candidatus Nitrosopumilus sp. | reverse complement strand
TACTTTGTATTCTGTTTTCTTTGCATCTCTTTCTTCTTGTGATAGATCATAGTATTGCCCTTTCATTTCTTTAAAGTGTGATTTTATTGTCTGCTTGTCTTCATCTGAAATTGCATCAAATGCTTGTCTCATCTCTTTGAATTGAGTAAACTTTTGAGTCATCTCCTCAGGTGACATTTGAGAAAATTTCTTCATCTTCTCTTTGTGATGGGACCATTTGTCACCATGACCATATCGTTTTAGATCTTCCCATGACTTTCCTTCAGAGACATAAAGCGTATTTTTCTCTCCTACATCAACTATCACTTTGTGAACATTTTCTTGAGAATCTACTACTTTGAACTTGTAGACCAAATAGCCCTGAACAACTCCAAGCTTACCTTCAGTAACTTGTCCTTCTTCAACTGAACCTTGTGCAACTTCAGATGCTTCAGCAAATGTAATCTGAGCTTTTTCCAAGTTTTCCTGGTGGTTTTCACTTGCAGTGACTGTTCCATTTATTTCTGGCATATCATAATGATGTGTATATTCTGCTGAAGCCAACATCGGTGAGAATCCAATTAGGGATAATCCCAAAACTCCAGCTGCTGCAACAGCAAAGATTGTTGTAAGTTTGGTCTTTTTCAATGTCTAAAGCCACTCATTTTCCACTATTAGAGTTTACTATCGATTTTTTCAAAATATTTCCAAATCTTAAAAAATTTGTCTTAAATGAAATGTGATTTTATTTTATCAATTTAGAGAATGTCTAATTTGCAAGGCATACAAAAGAGTATGAAAAATTGTAAAAACTTTAAAAATAAAAAATTATTACTAATATGGTATGAAAGCTTGGACAGTTACTGCAACTTTGATGTTATCTCTAGTCCTAATTGTAGGAATACAAACCGGTGCATTTGCAGATTCTGGAGATGGTTCTAAATCATGTCCTTTCAAAGGTGACAAGTCTGACTATAACAAAAATGGTATAGATTATTCTGAAAAACATTCATCAGACAAAGTATCTGAGGCCTCTTTAGGTGAACAACAACTTCCAAGCTGGCTTAAATCAAATGCAAAGTGGTGGGCTAGCGGACAATTAAATGATAACGAGTTTGCTTCTGGAATAAAATTCCTAATTGAACAAGATGTAATAACAATAACAAATAATGAATCATCTCATACCACAACATCAGAACTGCAGACTCCTCATTGGATTAAAAACACCGCAGGTTGGTGGGCTGATGGATTAGTTTCTGATACAGAATTTGTGGAAGGACTAGAACACCTAGTCAATAATGGTGTAATTTAATAAATTTCTAAATTATCATTTATTCTAGTACATGTTGTTTGTGAAGTTAGCTGGATAAATTTAGAAAAAAGAGTTTAGAAAAAAAGATCAAGCTGCAGGTTCAGCTTCTGCTGTTGCCTGAGCTGCTAAATATTTGTCAATTTCATTGATTGCTAGCTTGTCTCGTCCAATAAGATCAAACTTTTGCAACAAGGTTTCAAATTTTGTTTCCTCTTGAACTTGCTCATTTACGAACCACTCTAGGAATGCATATGTTGAAGGATCTTTTTCTTTTTGAGAAATTTCAACCATCTTGTGAATAGCTGCAGTTACTGTCTGCTCGTTTTTCAAGGCTGTTTTGATTAGAGTCTCAAGGGATTTGTAAGACGCAGAGGGTACCTTTGTTGCAGGAATTGTAGCATTTGCACCCATGTCATTTAGATAATGGACTACTTTGAGCATGTGAGTTCGCTCCTCATCAGACTGGGCATAAAAGTAGCTTGCTGCACCCTCATACCCTGTAACCTCACACCAAGATGCCATTGCAAGATAGCTGCTTGATGCATTAGCCTCAAGAGCAATTTGGTCGTTTAGTGCTTTTTTCATTTTTGGAGACATTTTCATTCTGTAAATTATTAAATTCTATGTATTAAAAATGGTTTCCCTAATATTGCATATATTTAAAAAAATTAGAATTTAGAAAATTTATGGAACATTAATTGTAAATCCATCACAATAAAAGGTAAATTTTTCTCGAATCTCTTCTTGTATTTCATTTGTTATTTGAAAACGAAATGAAAGGTCTTGTGTATACCAATCAAAATCAATTGCAGTACAACTACTATATTGTAAAGTTTCAAGAACTCTTTTATCTCCAGTAAGAACATCCACGTTGACATCTATTGGATCAGGCTGTTTTCCCGGATTTACATATCGAGACAGAAAGTTGTATAATTCAACTCTGTCTTTATCAGGGGTTGCCTCTACATAGAAACCAAAATCATATTGTTTGTCATGATGTATTGGTGTGAGTGGGCCCCTGTTTTGAACAAGACCTTGAAAAACAGGAATGTGTTCAGTTGTTCTTGTGAACTCTAATTCTCCATCAGATACATGGATTCGGTAAGACATTGCTCTATTATTGTCTGTGGGAGGTTCTTTTTCATACAAAAGGCTCAACTCTTCAGAACTGATTTTGTTGGAATTTTTATCAAAGATTGGGAAATTGTCGATTTTATGGATATCTTGTACCTGTAATTTAATTCCAGCACAGGCAAATTCGGTTTTATCTTTAATTTCTCCTTGAGGTTTTTGAGAAAAAGAAAAAGACAGTAAAGAATCATCAAGACTCATTTGGTAATTTGTCACTTCACAGTCTACATAATTCCATCTTTGCAGTATGGAATTATCAAAGGTTATCAAATCTACACTTACATCAAAAGGTTCTGGTTGCTTTACAGGATTCACATACCTTGAAAGAAATTCATAAAACCTGCTCTTATCATAACTTGGTAAAGACTCTAGAAAGAATTGCGGAGAACTATCAAATTGATTACCAGGAGTAGTTATAGTCACAAATGGAGTTTCCAATGTATTTACAGAAGGGGAGAAATCTCTAAATGTAGAAGAGAAAACTTGTTCTAATTCACCATTAAAAAAATGAACTACAAATTTTTTAGCACGAATATCATCTGAAATAGAATTTAGTAACGACAAATCTACTTTTTCATTTTCTGGATTGACCTCTACATTAAATCCTTGACATGCAAAAATTGTACGTTCACGAATTTCGGGTCCATAGGTATCACTGAGAGGATAAATAAAAACAAAGTTTTGTAAATAGGGCAAATATTCACTGATTCTACATTTATTATAATTCATTGTGACAATTGTGGAACCATCCCCTGAAATTCCATCTAGACTTACATCAAAGGGCTCAGGTATTTTTCCAGGGTTAAAATATTTTGAAATAATTTCATAAAATTCAATTTTGTCTTTGGTAGGTAAGGACTCTAATGTAAAATATGAAGAAAATCCCTGAGATTGCAAAGAATTGATAAAGATTGGATCTTCTCCTGGTTGAAACTTTCCAAAAGTATGAAATGTTTGAATTTCACTAAGATCACCACCAGAAATTTTTACAATGTATTCTACTGCTCTGTTACTTTCGGATACAATGTTTTTTGAAAATGGAGAAATCATAGGCGAGATTTGTTCTTTAGCTGATTCAAACACTGTATTTACATCTGGAGGGGCGGATTTTGGAGATTG
>JAOTYR010000036.1 GCA_029861785.1 Candidatus Nitrosopumilus sp. | reverse complement strand
TCACAAGCTTCGGCGAGTGGTGAGCCAGCCTTTACTAATAGACCAACACATCGGTTCAGCCACTTACATAGAGACTATGCGCGATGAATTCATTTTTGAATTCAATTTCAAATACACGACTGCACGATGAATTATTTTTAATTCCACCTAGCGAAAGCTATACACGATTATATTCTTCAAAAAATTTCTGTGTCTTTTTTATTTTATTAATTTTATTTATTTTTCAACAGTAAACTCACGATATGGTTCTAGTAATTAACTAATTTTTAGGAAAAAATATGAGATGGCAATGCGGAAGATAATTTATAATTATTTTAAGAATTATTATGATCTGAAATTAAAAAATTCCATTTTTTAAATATGCTAGATCACAAAACATGATCATGTTTCAACAAGATAGTAATTTCCATAATCAATTTTTGAATACCAAAATATTGTTTTTGGTTTTTTATATTATTTTATTTAGTATGAATCATCAAACTTCATCTGCAATGGCATCTGAAAATTTCAAGGTAGCCTTTATTGGAGATCAAGGAATAGGAGCCAATTCGGTATCTGTTTTACAACTAATCAAAGACGAAGGTACAGATATGGTATTACATCAAGGAGATTTTGACTATAGTGATGATTCAGATGCATGGGATCAACAAATCAACAATGTGCTGGGTTCTAACTTTCCATATTTTGCTTCCATAGGAAATCATGATGTAGCAGCTTGGTCTGATTATCAACTAGCACTAGCCAATAGACTAGATCGTTTATCCGACATTGAATGCAAAGGTGATATCGGAGTAAATTCTAGTTGCAAGTATAAAGGAGTATTTTTCATTCTCTCTGGGGTAGGGACGCTAGGTTCTAACCACAGTAGTTTTATTGAAAAAGAACTTTTAGCAGATAATTCTATTTGGCGAATTTGTTCATGGCATAAGAACATGAATGCAATGCAACTAGGTTCAAAATCTGATGAAACTGGTTGGGAGGTGTATAAAAATTGTAGAAATGGCGGGGCAATTATTGCAACTGGGCATGAACACAGTTACAGTCGAACAAAAACACTAAGTAATTTTTCAACCCAAACCGTCAATCCTCAATGGACTCATCCAAATGATGTAATGATAGGAACAAATTCTTCCTTTGCTTTTGTTTCTGGAATTGCAGGACACAGTATAAGAAACCAAGACAGATGTCTACCAACTACTTTCCCTTATGGATGCAATGGCGAATGGGCTAATATCTATACCTCAGATCAAAATGCAAATTATGGGGCATTATTCTGTACCTTTTTTGTAGATGGTAAACCAAACAAAGCAAATTGTTACTTTAAAGATATTTTAGGTAGTATTCCCGACCAGTTTACTATTACAAGTTTAATTTATGGACCGTTATGCTCTCCCCCATTATCTGATAATTGGATAGTTAGCCAAGATTGTATTTTGGAATCTACTTCTATTGCCCCTGCAAATGTCACAATTCGTAACAATTCTACTTTATTGATACCCTCAACTTTTGCATTAAACGTTGATTTTTCACAGTTTAATCTCACAGTAGAATCCGGAAGTGGTGTTTTAATAAAATCTGGTGGAAAAATTACCTAATTGATAATTTTAAACACCATCAAATTTCCAACAAATAACTAAACACATAACACAAGTCATAATAACCCTGTCAAGTGAAATTTGTGGTTTTTATTTGCTGTCAGTTTAAACAGTATTCATACAATCTGACATAACAACAAGATATGACTAGAGACATGCCCAATGGAATTTTTAAACAATACAATTTGACCGAACAATTTAAAACAATTCATAATTCTAAAAAATTATGGTTTTTAGTTGGAAGAATCAATTTACAAAAACACCTTATCTTTTACTATTTATTGTTCTAATTTCAGTTGGTGTCACTAGTGCATATGCCATAAACATAACATTGGGGGGGACAGTAGACATTACTCAAATCCTAAACATGATGGGAAACAGAATTACAAATGTCGGTAATCCAACTTCCTCATCTGATGCTGCAACAAAAGCATATGTTGATTCAGCTTCTGGAACTGATACTCTTTCAACCCTTGGATGTACCACTGATCAGATTGCAAGGTATAATGGAATCAATTGGGTTTGTGGTAAACAAATTTCTAAAAACAACCCAATTACCACAGTTGACAGTGTAATTTTGGTTCAAGAACAAACATCAATCGCAATAGGAGCAGACAACAACCCTGTGATTAGTTATTATGATAGTGTGAATGACGACCTTGTAGTAGCTCACTGCGGTAACTCCTCATGCACTGAAAATAATACCCTTACTCCAGTTGACAGTTCAAATGCTGTTGGTTTTGACTCATCAATTACAATAGGAGCAGACAACAATCCTGTGATTAGCTATTATGATTCAGGAAACACTGCTCTCAAGGTAGCTCACTGCAGTAACGCATCATGCTCTGCAAGTACAATTACCACAGTTGACAATTCAGGTGATATAGGATTAGACTCATCTATTGCAATAGGAACTGACAACAGACCGGTGATCAGCTATCTAGACAAATCATTGGATAACCTCAAGGTAATTCACTGCGGTGATATAGATTGTGCTGAAAACACAGTCAGCAACACCATTACTACAATTGACAGCACAGATTCTATGGGTTTTGACTCATCAATTACAATAGGAGCAGACAACAATCCAGTGATCAGCTATCTGGATAATACAAATTTTAACCTTAAGGTAGCTCACTGCAGTAATGCAACATGCTCTTCAAGTACAATTACCACAGTTGATAGTGGAACTACGGTAGGATTTGACACATCAATTACAATAGGAACCGACAATTTCCCCGTGATCAGTTATCAGGATGGAGGAAGTTCTGACCTTAAGGTAGCTCACTGCAGTAACGCATCATGCACAGCAAGTACCACCCTTACTCCAGTTGACAGTATAGGTTCTGTAGGCGGAGATACATCAATTGCTATAGGCTCAAATGGGTATCCTGTGATTAGCTATTTTGATCTTACAAACACTGCTCTCAAGATAGCTCACTGCAGTAACGCATCATGCTCGGCAAGTACAATCACCACAATTGACAATACAGGTTCTGTAGGTTCATTCACATCAATTGCTATAGGCGCAGACAACAATCCAGTGATTAGCTATCTTGATTTGGCAAACGATGAACTCAAAGTAGTAGTGGACGGTACAGTCTTGATTTTTGAGTAATTCCATAGTTCTCATACTTTCCAAAAAAATAATGTTAAATTGACAATTTAGGAAATTCGATAGAAAAAGAGAATTAAACTCTTTAGGTTCTAAACTTTACAGATAAAAATTTAGACTGTAAATACTAACTTTGAAATATCTGGTTTAAACTAAATAATTAATGACTGTTGCTTATGTTTTGATAAAAAGTGATCTAGGTGCGCAACAAAAAGTAATTGAAGAATTAGAAAAATTAGACCAGGTATCTGGAATTGATAGAACTTTTGGTGATTATGATATAGTAGTAAAAATGGAATCAGAACATATTGAAAAAATTCGAGAAATAATATCATGGAATATAAAAAAAATTGATAAAGTAAGATCTACTTTAACTTTGGTTAAAAAAGAACAAAACTAACTAATCTAAATCACAGAACATCTCTTCAAATGATTTCAAATTGTGGATTGCAGTTTATTTATTCTTCAAACTCTATGTCTTTTTGAAGCTCTTCAGGAAGACCAATCCACCATTCACTATTTTGAGTATTAGGCATTTCTAAAAAAAAAATGATCCAAAGTTGTTAATAGATCTGTTGATTAATTCTACAAAGTTTTAACATAAGAAAATATGACAAAAATTAGTCTTTTTTATATCTGATATTTTCTGAATTATTCTCATTATCTTTTATTTTCAAAACTATTGTGTCTCCAATTTTATTAAAAATTCTCTGTCTTTTTTGGTTTGTAAAAATTAATCCCAAAATAAAATCAATTGGCAAAAGAAACGCTTTACCAAAACTACTAATTGTAACTCCTAATAGAGATGGATGCTTACCATCAAGGTTTGTTACTTTTAGATGAAGGATTTTTTTTCCAATAGATTGCCCTGTTTTATATTCCAAAACTATCCAATAAAACAAAAACAACAGACTTGCAGGAATAAAGCTTGACCCTTCAGAAATCACTGTATTTTCATCCCAACGTGTGTCTGTTGCACCAAAAATAGATGCAAAAATGACAGCAGAAATAAAAGAAATTATAATAAAATCAATTAACCAGGCAAAAAATCTGTCAGACCACCTCGCGATGAGAAGTTCTTTAAAAATTTCTGAATCTGACACGCTATGGTTTGCCTCGTTTGACTAATAAAATATACTTTAAAAAATTCTGATCTTGTATCTTGCTCTAGAAATTAATAGGATTACTTTTTAAATAATTTGAAAATCTTTTTGATCACAATAAATCCTATAGATGTCCTTCTCTGGACACTCCGAAGAAACGAGAAAGATGTCGTAAATCTATATGATTCTCTCTCACCTGTTATGCAGGTAGCAACAGGTGGCTCTATGCTAAATTTTGGGTATTGGACAAAACATACTGCCGATCCAATATCTGCACAAAAAAATCTCTGTGAATTCTTTGGAAATCTAGCAGAACTTGAAAAAGCCAATATTGCCATAGATGTCGGAAGTGGATTATCATCTCCTGCAATTTTTTGGAGGAATTGTTTTGATAAATTAAATTTGTATTGTGTAAATATTAATTTAAAACAACTTCGTTTTTCAGGCCAACAAAATAATATTGAATTTATTAATTCAACTTCAACCAAGCTGCCATTTGCAGATAATTCTGTGGATAGGGTTTTGGCATTGGAGTCTTCTCAGCATTTTAAACCGTTTAAAAATTTTATTTTTGAATCCAAGAGAATTTTAAAAAAATCGGGAATCCTTGCATTAGCTTTGCCTGTAACTCGTTCTAACAATTCAATTAGAAATTTGGGTATTCTAAAGTTTACTTGGTCTTCTGAGCACTATAATGTTAGTATGATTAAAAGATTAGTTATTTCTAGCGGGTTCACAATAAATGAAGAGCTCCTAATTGGAAATCAAGTCTATGTTCCTTTATCTGATTATTATGTTAAAAACAGAGACTTTTTAAAAAAATCAATCACACAAAGATACCCAGACTTTGTTGAAAAAATTCTCTTCAAATCAATTCTAAAAATGAAAAAGGCATCAGAAGAAAAAATAATAGATTACCTAATCTTAAAATGTAAATTATAGGTTTTTTTCTATCACATTAGTTAAAATTAATATTCATAATTTAGACAAAGTTTTTATTTTTGAAACCGTTCATCCTTTTTTAAATGTCAGAACAAAATGAGGCAAGCCTTCAACTTTATGATGAAAAATGTAAAAATCTGCTCAAAGAGCCTGAAATTAGATTTGCTGGAATAATAAACAAAGAAGGAAATCTTGTTGTAGGTGGTTTTAAAGAAGGACTGATACCTTACGAAAATGACGAAACAAAGCTCCAGGCGTTTTATAATTTTGTATCAAAAGCCTCAATTAGAAAGGAGTTTGATAAGAGTTTAGGACCAATCAATTATATCGCAGCAAGACGTGATAAGGCAGTTTTAGTCAGTTTTCCTTTTCCTATATCTCAAATCCTTCTGTTGATATCTGCAGAACCCTCAATTAATATTGAAAACCTTGCAAAAAAAATAGTTGAAATTTTTACAAATGTTAAATAATTAATTTAGAAAACCATTCACTGGAATGGTTTTAATTTGGTTTATCTAATCTCACTTGTTATGAGAGCAACCTTTGGTGCTGGATGTTTTTGGCACGTTGAAGATTTGTTCAGTAAAACAAAGGGTGTAAAATCAACTAAGGTTGGTTACACTGGTGGACATTTACCAAATCCTACATATGAAGAAGTATGTACTGATAGAACTGGCCATGCTGAAGCCGTAGAGGTAGAGTATGATCCTAATGAAATTTCATATGATGAATTATTAGATGTGTTTTGGAATAATCATGATCCCACAACACTAAATCGCCAAGGACCTGATGTTGGAATTCAATACAGATCATCTGTTTTCTTCCATGATGAATCACAAAAGGAAACTGTGTTAAAATCAAAAGAAAAATTGGAAACTTCTGGAAAGTTTTCAAAAAAGATTGTAACTGAAATATCTCCTGCTCCCAAATTTTTCGAGGCCGAGGAATACCACCAAAAGTATTTTCAAAAACACGGATTCAAATAGAATTACTTTACAATTAATACGGGAATTTTTGACGCATGAAGTACATAATTTGATACACTTCCAAAAAACATCTGTTTTAAAGAACCTCTTCCACGTGAACCCATTACTATGAGATTGAATTTTTCTTTCTTACTGTGTGCTAGTTTAATGATGTTATATCCTATATCTCCACGCATCAATTTTTCCTTGAATACAATCCCATTTTGAGCCGAAAGCAGTTTTGCATTCTCCATGATTTTTTTTACCTCTTTATTTAGAGATTCATTAACTGAGCCCACTCCTCGAAATTCAGAATGTGGCGGAACATTGATGGAATACACGCCTGTTATAGTAGCCTCAAATTGCCTTGCTACTGAAATTGCCATTTCAAGCCCCCTCGAAGAATTTCTTGATCCATCTAGAGGAAGAAGAATTTTTGTAACTTTCTTTTTTATCACGTTTAATCCTAAATTTAGATATTAAAAAATGTAGATAAATAATTATCGAAATTAAAAATTATTAAAGCCGTATACACTAAATATTACTAAGATTTCTCAATGTTTATCTAGGAATAATTAATGACGCTAAAATGATGCAAGAAAATTTTATTCAAGTGGATGGAAACAAAATCCGTTACTTGGAGGCGGGTCATTCCAAAAATACTTTGGTTCTTGTTCATGGTTTAGGTGCATCAGCTGAGCGTTGGGGCAGAACTATACCGTATCTTGCAAAAGATTATCATCTTATAGTTCCTGATCTAATTGGGTTTGGATATAGTGATAAACCTATAGTAGATTATACTGTTGATTTTTTTTCAGGTTTTTTTCGAGAATTTTTAGAGACATCTGGTATTGAAAATCCTCATATAATGGGCTCTTCCCTAGGTGGGCAAGTAACTGCCGAGTATGCATCTGCAAACAGCAATATTGAAAAATTAACTCTTGTATCTCCCTCTGGTGTTATGAAACAGTCTACTCCTGCATTAGATGCTTATATCATGGCAGCACTATATCCAAACGAACCAAACGCAAAAAATGCATTTGACATGATGGAAGGATCTGGTATCGATGTTGATCCAAAAATCATTGAGGGATTTATTGAAAGAATGAAGTTGCCAAATGCCAAAATGGCTTTTATGTCTACTATTCTTGGGTTAAAAAACTCAGAAATAATTACAAATAAACTCAAAACAATAAAAGCTCCTTCTTTGATCATTTGGGGATCTGCTGATCCAGTAATCCCTATTAGGCATGCAGATGGATTTGTTTCCTCGATTAAGGATTGTAGATTTTATAGGATGGATGGCTGTGGTCATACTCCATATGTCCAGAAACCTAAGGAATTTGCAGATATTGTGCTTGATTTTTTAAATGAAATTTAGGTATAGTTAAATACATCATAATACCGTAACATACCAATGAGCGGTAATTATAGCCAATATGATCCATCATCCATGTTTAAAGAGTGGATACAAAAAAGTGGACGTGCACAGGCTGAATTTATTAAAAATTTTGGCTCATTAATGAACAACCAAGGTACTCAGACATTCAATCCACTAGAGACCCTAAAAACGGTCTCTGATACAACTAGAAACACACAATCCAACTTAATGGAGAATATGAAAAACTTGCAAAACCAAAGCATGGATACAATGTTCCACATTGGACAAATGCTTCCTTCTTTTATGAATTGGGGGGCTTACAAAACAACCGTTGGTAGTGCTGGCAGAATCTCTATTCCAGAAGCTGAAAGAAATGCTCTTGGACTTGGAGAGGGAGACTTGGTTCAAGTCATTATCCTTCCTATAGGAAAAAAATCATCTAATAAGGAGGTGAAAAAATGAGTAAAAACGAGCAAACACAAGTAAATCCAAAAGATGCATTTTCAGTATATCAACAAAACGTAGATAAATTATTTACAAACATCAAACAGTCAGTACCACAATATCACCAATCAATTACTAATGTACAACAAGAATACCTACAAGCATATGAAAACATTGTAGATTCTTCTATCGTACTACAAAAAGAATGTGCAAAGAAGTCTGGTATATCGGCATCTATTCCTGAAACCACATTAAAAGCATTTCGTGATATGACTGAAGAATTCGTAAAAGCAGCTTCGATACAAAATCAAATTACACTTGCAACAATTGATGCAACACAACAGAACATCAAAACCTTTAACGACAACACAAAATCATTTGCTGACCTAAACAAAAGCATCATGCAATCGTGGATTTCTGCATTTACCACACATAACAACTAGTGGTTAATTTTTTTATTTTTATTTTCTTTTAAGATCTTTCAAGTAACCATTTACCAAGTTCTGGAAGAACTTTTTTCTGAGATAGTGAGCTTGCAATCATTCCAACGTGTCCTGTTGGATACATCCGTAGAGTCTTGTCCTCGCTTCCCACAGCATAATGTAAAGGCATGCTGCATTCTGGTGATACTAAATGGTCTCCTACCGCTACCTGGGTAAAGATCGGCATATCTATTTTTTTCAAATCTATATGATTATTATTTACATACATTTTATTTTGGATTAGTAAATTATCTTGATAAATATCTTTTATCCACTGTTTGAACAACTCTCCTGGAATTGGAGGGGTGTCACTAAGCCATTTTTCTACTCGTAAAAAGTTGTCCACAAATTTTTTGTTGTCTATATTTTTGAAAAAATTTACATATTTTTCAATTCCTTGTTCAAATGGTTTAAGCACTGAAAAACAATAATACATGAATTCAGGAGGCATATTGCCAATAATGTCTACCATTTTTTCAACATCCATATTTTTTGCAAGATTGCTAATCACAGTTGTGTCTCTCCAACCATCTATTACTGGTGCTGTGGCAATGTAATTTTTTACACTTTCTGGATGCAATGTTGTATAGGCAGTTGCCAACGTTGCACCGGTACAATATCCTTGCAAAGAAACTTTTTCAACTGAAGATTCATTTTTTATAAATTCTATTGCTCCATCTAAATAACCATTAACATAGTCATCAAAGTCTAGATACTTGTCCATGGATGTAGGATTTCCCCAATCTAACATGTACACATCAAATCCTTGTTGCACCAGATTTCTTACCCAGCTTTTTTCGGGTTGAATATCTAAAATATGATATCTGTTAATTAATGCATAAGAAATTACCAAAGGTGTTTTATGTTGTTTGTCCGTTAATGGCTTGTAATGTAATAATCGAGTTTTATCTATTTCTTGTACTACATCATGTGGAGTTACTTCTAAAACAATTTCATCTGGAGCATCAACTAATTTTGGAGCATTTATGATATTTTTATTAAATCTAATAATTTCTTCCATTATTTTGGGATCTATCTTTGACTCACTTTTCATTTTTACTCACTTTTTTTCTTTTTTGATTCAATTTCTAATTTTGTTATTCTCTTTTTAAGGGCGTGTAGTTCTTTATACACCTCATCAATTTCTTCTTTGCTTGGTAAATTAGCTGCTTGAAGTATTACATTTGATATGTTATTCCAATGTTTGGTTAATTCCAATTCTTTTGAAACTAGTTTTCCATAATTTTCTCCAAACTTTTTTGAATCAAATAATTCAGTAAAATCATTATCAAAGATATCTATCCAAATTCTCTTAAATACTTCAATTTGTTCTACATCTTGTGGAACTTCTGGCGCTTTCAAATTTACCTTCTTTTGTGCCTCATTCCAAGTTTCTGAAAGTTGCTTGTAGTACTCGGTGAGGAATTTGTTAAACTCTAAGAGACTTTCATTTATCTCAATTAGTTCTGTTGATACCTTTTTTGAGTTTGCCGCAAAGGCTCTCATGGGACCAGTTGAAGCTAAAGCCTGGGGCTTACTTGACATCAAGTGTATTAAATCAGTCCAAAACAAAGACAAGTGCTTGTAATATTCTAACGTGTCTTGGGGATACTGAGGCTTCACGAATTACATGGAGCACAGCTCGCAATAAATAGATCGCTTGTTAAATTAGACAAATGGACAATGTTGAAGAACTCGAAAAAATATGCCAAAAAATCATTAAATTAGATCCCAAAATGAGATCTGCAAGAATCATCAATAGTCGTGGGCATCTAATGGCTGGAGGTATGAAAAAAGGAATAATGTCCCTAGAGGCGCAAAAGCAAGATGAGATGATGTTTATGGAATTAGCATTGCGTGTACGAATGAGACATGAGTTTGACCAAGAATTTGGCCAAGTTCATTTTTCAATGTCCTATAGAGAAAAAGTAATAGTTATGAGTTTTCCATTGGCAAATGACGATGTTCTTTTGGTATCTTCTCAAAAAGAACTGGATTTTGGAAAGGTTCCCTTTAAAATTCTAAAAATTATTTCTCCACTAAAAAATAAAATGAGTACTTTTTGATTTGGGAAAGATAGACAAAAAAAGAAAGATTATATGGTTTCACAAAATTTTAATTCACAAAAAGTAAATTGGTCTGAAGTTGAAAATTTAATAAAAATTCTTTCAGAAAAAATTATTGCTACCGGCCGAGGATTTTCTAGCATCTCTACAATTAGTCGTGGAGGATTAGTTCCGGCAAGATTATTAGCTGATCGCTTGGGTTTTGACATCATACTAGTTGATCAGAAAAAAATTACTTCTGATTCTATATTTGTTGATGATATTTATGATTCAGGAAACACATTCAAAAAAATAATAAACAAAGTAGATCATCCTTCTGATTTAGTATATGTGACACTGTTTGCTCGCCGTGGAAAAAAATTCCCAAAACAACTTATCTTTGCAAAAAGAACCAACGATAACTCTTACATAGTTTATCCTTGGGATAAATTAGAACACAAGAGACTTCAAAAATATAGTATGTGATATTTAATATGACTTTTTAAATTTATAATGTTTGAATCATCTTTCTTAAACCTGCACATCTGTTTCTAATTGTTACTTCTGTAACCCCTGATGCAATCGAGATGTCTTTTTGTGATTTTACCTCCCCTGTACTTATACAAGCTAGATAAAGAGCTGCCGCTGCTATTCCCATGGGGTCTTTTCCTGCTACAATACCCAGTTTCTTTGCTTTCTCAAGAATAGCGATTGCTTTTCTCTTACTTTTTTCTGTAAGCTTTGCAATGCTTGCAATTCTTGAAACTCCTTTAACAGGATCCACTACTGGCATCTTTAACTCTAATTCTCTGAAAATTAATCTATAGCATCTGGCAACGTCTTTTCTTCTAATATTGATGCCTTTGGCAATATCATCTAACGTTCTTGGTGTTTCGGTATTTCTACATGATGCATAAAGACAGGCTGCCACTAATCCCTGTATTGAGCGACCTCTTACCAATTTTTTTTCCATAGCTTTACGATAAATATATGCAGCTTTTTCAATTACCGCATCTGTTAGTGCTAATTTATCTTTTAATTTGTCCATCTCGTTTAGTGCTTGGCGTAAATTTCTATCTGCTGATGAATGAGCTTGGGTTCTGCTATCCCATGTTCTTAATCTCTCAATTGAACTTTTCATAGTTGAGGTTAATGGTTTTCCAGTAGAGTCTTTGTTTTGAGTTCCAATTATTGTAGATAATCCCATGTCATGCATTGTTAATGAGGTACCTGCACCAACACGGGTTCTGTTTGACTCATCGTTTGCAAATGAGCGCCACTCTGCACCAGTATCTAAAACTTTATCGTTCACTACAAGTCCACATTTTCCACAAAATAACTCTCCTGTATTTTGATCTGTCACCATTTTTTTATCACCACATGATGGACATTTTGGTCCCGAAAGAATTGTACTTTTTAACATCTTCATTAAAAATCAATATTTTAGTTATTATCATTTTTACATAGTTTCTAAGGGTTATTGGTGTGTAGGTTAAGCTAACTTTGATATGAGTTTATGAAATGCAAAAAATTTACAACATTCTATTAAAAAAATGAAAAATTTTGTGAATCATACATAGGAATTTTTTTTAAGATAATTTTCTTAGATTGACAAACAGTAAACCTATTTTGGTCACATGATGGAATTATTATATTGTTTAATTTCTCAAGATAATTTAGATATCTTCTTCACGTTTCTCATTTGATCTATTTAATTTCAGCTTTCTTGCAATTAATTCTATTCTTGATTTTGGCAAATTTCAATTAAATTCACTCTTTTTGTTATTTTATCTAATGTGATTGTACGCCTTGAGCAAAATTCTTTAATCAACATGAATTATCATTTCATAGATTGACTGAAGTTGGAGCGGGTATGGTAATTTTTGAACTACGTAAACAGATTCAAAAAATAACTCTGGAATTAAATGAACTAGATGGCGCTTCTCCTGATATCCCAGAACTGATAAAATCAACTAATCTCTTACGCTCAAATGATCATCTAATTGAGATAAATCAACAAAGGTCCAAGTTAATATCAGCTTATGAACAATATTCAAAAGAATTAGAAAAAGTGCTTGCTATTGTTTTTGATATACAAAAAGACTTGAAGGAAATTTTGAAAACTCAGACATCTCTTCTTTCAGAAAATAATACAAAAAAAACTAGAACAAAGAAAAAAACTTCTAAAAAACAAACAAAAAAATAATTTATGAGTTAGTTTTCCACATGACTTATATCTCCTGCTAAAACTCTGATATTTTTTTTATCATCTACCACCAAAGCTCCATCATCATCAATTTTAATTGCCCTCCCTCTTACTTTTCCATCATCTGTATTCAATTCTACAATTTTTCCTAAAGTTGAAGATCGTTCAGTCCATTCTTTAATAATTTTTTTAATCTGTCTTTTATTTAGCAAATCAAAAATTTTTTCCAGCTCTTCTAAAAACATTTGAACAAATATCATCGGAGTTTCATGTTTTGTATATTTTTTTAGAGATGCAACACCGTAAAAGTTTGGAGAATTTTTCAAATCATTTTCCATTTTTTTAACATCTACAT
>JAOTYR010000107.1 GCA_029861785.1 Candidatus Nitrosopumilus sp. | reverse complement strand
TCAGAACTGTATTCAAAGTCAAAGATTAGAATGAAAAGATCATTTCTAAATTATTTGCATTTGTGTGTGGACTATAACTTTATTCAAAAAAAACCAGTTGGATCAAATGTCATCTACTCTATAACAGATAAAGGGAGAGTAATGCTGAATTTGTTTATTCACAAAAGTAATTAGACAGTACAAATCGACGTAAAGAGTGCAAAATGGTTTTCCAGAAGCAGAGGTATTTGAGATTAAAAAAATAAATCTCAACAGTCCAATTATATTTGCAGGGTTTGTAGGAGCGGGTCTTGTAGGGCCACTATCTGTTAGCCACATTATAGGAAAATTAGAAATGACAGAAATTGGAGTAATGAGATCAAAATATCTTCCGCCATCCACTGTTTTTATCAGAGGAAGACTCCGCCACCCGTTTAGATTTTATGCAAATAAAGAAGGGACAATCTGTGCAATAATTTGCGAAATCACATTAAGAATGGAGGGAATTTACTCGATTGTTTCATCAATTTTAGACTGGGCAACTGAAAAAGGATCTAAAGAGATCGTGATTTTAGATGGAGTTGCAAGTAATGAACATGATGATAAAGCATATTGTGCCGCACAAGAAGATCTAGTTCGATTAATGGCAGATGCAGACATTAGCTTAATTCCCCAAGGATTCATCACAGGGATTCCGGGAGGCATCTTAAATGAATGCCTAGTACGCGAAATTCAAGGACTGACATTACTGGCAAAAGCAAACAAAATATCCCCAGATCCTGCTGCAGCCGCCACTCTGATTGAGGCTATAAATCGGTTTTATAATATGAAAATTGACGTGGAGGATCTTAAAAAAGAAAAAGAAAGACTTCATGAAGACTTTAGTGAACTTTCCCAGAAATATGTAGAACACAGAGAAGAACTGTCCGGCATGTACATGTGATCCAGCTTCGGGGCAAATTCTTTTATTCACAGCAGATACGCATCAAACTATGACATTAACCTACAAAAAAGCTGGAGTAGATATTTCTAATATTAAAAAAAGCCAAGCTGCAATAGGCAAACTAATTGAATCAACACATAAACTTCAAAAAATGGCAAAGATAACACATGGCTTTGGCCATTATGCAGGAATCGTAGAGATTCCTGGGGGGAAACTTTTGGCCACACATACGGACGGAGTTGGAACAAAAGTAGTAATTGCTAACTTGATGAAAAAATACAATACAATAGGAATTGATTGTGTGGCAATGAATGTAAATGACATAATATGCATTGGAGCTACACCAATTTCATTTGTTGATTATATTGCTGCAAACAAAAATGATCAACAAATTTTTAAAAAAATTGTAGAAGGTTTGGTTACGGGTGCAAAAAAGTCTGCAATGCCAATAGTTGGAGGAGAGACTGCAATAATGCCAGACGTAATTACGGGAAAAGGATTTTCATTTGATTTGGCAGGAATGGTGGTAGGACTAGTTTCAAAAAAAGACATGGTTCTTGGAAACAAAATAAAGACAGGAGATGTAATTATTGGAGCAAAAAGTAGCGGCATTCACTCTAATGGATATTCACTTGCAAGAAAAGCACTTTTGAAAAAATATACAGTCAAAGACAAAATCAAAGGAGTCGGAGTTTTAGGAAACGCATTGCTAGAACCTACGGAAATTTACGTAAAGCCAGTCCTTGAAATGATTCAAAAATGCAAAGTAAATGGGTTGGCACACATTACTGGGGGAGCATTTACAAAACTGCCAAGGCTCAAAAACATAGGATTTGAGATTGACTCCTTGCCTAAAATTCCTCCAATTATCGGACTAATTGAGGAGCAGGGCGTAAAAGCAGAAGAAATGTACAAGACATTTAACATGGGAGTAGGATTTTGTGTGATTGCCCCAAAGAACCAAGCAAATCAGATAAAGTCAATTTTCAAAAAACACAAGATCTCAAGTCAAGAGATTGGAAAGATCACAGTAAAAAAAGGGGTTACAGTCAATTCAATTAAAATCGCATAAGTAGGTAACTTCCAAATTAATTTTAACCATTAATTACCTTATATGGATCAAATTATTCATATGAAAAGTAATGGCTGAAGAGCAGTTTATTGAGACCATAATTGGTGTTGGAATATTATTATTTGCTGCAAAATTAATGGCAGAGTTATTCCTTAGATTAAAACTGCCAATTGTTTTAGGTGAACTGTTAGCAGGAATTATTGTTGGACCATTTGCTTTAGGGGCTTTCTTTATTGTTGATGGACATCAGGTATTGCAAATTAATGATGAGATAAAAATACTTGGAGAAATTGGTGCCATAGTAATTTTGTTTATGGCAGGACTTGAGATGACACCAAAAGAATTCCTAAGAGGAGGAAAAAACTCCTTCATAGTAGGGACATTGGGAGTAGTCATCCCGTTTTTTGCAGGATATGGGGTTTTTCAGTTATTTGGATTTGATGCATTACAATCAATGTTAATTGCAACAGCACTTACTGCAACCAGTATCGCAATTTCCATTCAAGTGTTAAGTGAGTTTGGTAAAATTAAATCTCCTGAAGCTCGTCTAATTATTGGTGCTGCAGTAGTTGATGATATTTTAGCTATAGCCGTCTTGTCAGTAGTCTCTTCAATTGCCATTGGAGAAGGAGGAGTAGAGGCCTTGGAAATTTCAGATGTAGCATTTACAATATTGAAAGTATTAGCATTCTTTGGAATAATGCTTATTGTTGCAGTTATTATTATTCCAAAAGTCGTGACTCCACGATTATGGAAAGCCAAAGGAAGTGTTGAGGGAATAGCTACTGCATCGTTTTTTGGAGCAGCAGCAATTGCAGGAATCATAGGACTATCACCAATTGTAGGCGCATTTGCCGTGGGCATGGCATTATCAACAAGCAAAGTATTTGAGAAAATTGAAACCTATATCGGAAAAATAGGTTTGATTTTTGCACCGTTGTTTTTTGCCATCATTGGTGCACAAGTAGACCTCAGAGCAGTAAGTTGGGAAATACTTGGACTAAGTGGAGTAATCATTGTAATAGCAGTCGCAACAAAGTTGTTTGGATGTGGACTACCTGCAATGGTACTTTTGAAAAATAAATCTCAAGGATTGAAAGTAGGAATTGGCATGATATCAAGAGGAGAAGTAGGATTAATTGTTGCAGGAGTAGGGGTAACTTCTAATATTTTAACTTCAGATGTCTATTCAACTATTGTAATCATGGTAGCTGTAACTACAATCATCACTCCAATTTGGATGAAGGTAGAATATAGAAAAGAACAGCGAAAAGATGCAAACAAAGGGCAACCTGAAGCATCTAACTAATAGAGGTTAAGAGATTTCATAAAGTCTTAAATTATCAAGAAAAAGGAGCTGTCGTAGATGTCTCAAAATTCTTCTAATTCAGAAAGTGAATCTAATCCTTCTCATGAATATTTGCTTGAAGAGATTGCAAAAATAAAGACAGAATTGCAAAATCTAAAGACCCTTAAAGAAAAAGCATTCCGATCAACCAACCCAACAGCTAAGAGAAAGCCAGCAAAGAAGAGAACCGCTGCTAAGAGAAAGACTGTAACTAAGAGAAAGCCAGCAAAGAAGAGAACTGCTGCTAAGAGAAAGACTGTAACTAAGAGAAAGCCAGCGAAGAAGAGAACTGCTGCTAAGAGAAAGACTGTAACTAAGAGAAAGCCAGCAAAGAAGAGAACTGCTGCTAAGAGAAAGACTGTAACTAAGAGAAAGCCA
>JAOTYR010000106.1 GCA_029861785.1 Candidatus Nitrosopumilus sp. | reverse complement strand
ATAGATTCTACTCCACAGCGTAAGCAGTGGAACTAGATTTTTTCTAAAAATAAAAAATTATAGACGTCTATAGATTTCTTTGAATTCCTCAGCTAGATCAAATGAGATATTCATCAAATGAGATAACTGATTCATACTTTTTTTATCTCTAGATAGTTGTCTTAGAATAGTCAATGCTCTTTGCGGAGAATTTGGAGATAGTTTTGAATCTCCTGACCAAGTCTTAAATGCATCATTAACATCTAGACAAAAATTCATTACAAACTGTTCCCAGTTCTTAATGGGTTCAAAATTGGTTGTTTGTAAAACCATATTTGCGAGCTCTCTAAATTCATTTTTTCTATCTATCAAAAGCAAATTCAAGGCATGCATGCTTTTTTCTTCTTCATAGCCTTCTTTTTTTAATTCATACATGTTGCTCATAATATGCTATCTTAATCAAAGCAGATAAGATAACTGGTAGTTACACCTAAAATTTGTTTTAATTTTTAAAAAAAAGTAAACATTTGTAAGATCTTCTTTAAAAATAGAAATCTGTTAAAATTAAAGGAATTTAGCCAGAAAGTTCTGAAAACCTATTAGAAACATAATCCCAATTTACTACATTCCACCAAGATGAAATATAGTCAGCTCTTAGGTTTTGATGTTTTAGATAATAAGCATGTTCCCAGAGGTCTAATCCTAGAAGAGGAATTTTGTTTAAAATCCAAGGACTGTCTTGATTTTTTGTTGTTATAATCTCAATTTTATTGAAAGTTTGGTTAAACACTAACCAGCTCCATCCACTTCCTTCAATAGATAATGCCTCCATTGAGAAAATTTCTTTAAATTCTTCAAAACTATTAAAATAAACATCAATTGAATCGGCCAGTCTTCCACCAGGTATTCCACCTCCATCAGGATTCATCATCTCCCATAACAGTCGGTGGTTTTCAAACCCTCCTCCAAAAAATTTGATTTTTTTTTGTAAATTTTCTGGAATCGGTGTTAGATCCGAAAGAATAGATGTTATATATTGAGGATGCGATGAGCCCGAGATTTCTGCTAGTACTTTGTTTAGCCCATCCACATAAGATTGATGATGTCTTTGATGGTGAATCATCATTGTTTGTTTGTCAATATGTGGTTCAAGATCATCATAACTATAAGGTAATTTGGGAAGTTGATAACGAACCATAGTTCAGTTTAACTTCTAACCACATATAATTTACCTTTGGAAAAGATGATAACTGTAAACTTCGAAAAATACTCAATGACAAATTTGAGTATTATAGATTTAGAAATTATATTTTTGGGAATCAAGCAAGGCGGAAAATTTGACGAAAAGGACTTGGAACAATCCGAACTAAATAGACTTGAAGTGGGAAGAATTTTAGATCAGCTAGCATCGCTGATAGAAAGAGAGTTAATTGAATTGAATAAAGATGGATCGTTTGGTGTGACAAGTGTAGCAAGACATATTCTGTGGGACGTTCAAATTCCACTAGGGATTAAAATCTTGAAGGTTTTGGAGATAAAAGCTCAAAGTATTGAAAAAATATCCTCATTTTTGTTATTGGAACAAAAACAAATACAAAACGAGATAGAAAAGTTACGAAAACGGCATCTAGTACTTATGTCACCTTTAAGAAATAAAATTGGAATTCAAAAAATATATGAGATTTTACCTGACGGAATTGAAGAAATTAAAAAGACTCAATCTCAAGATTTTCAAAATGAACCAAAGAACATTAATCCGCATGTAGATATTTTGTCAATTTTAGAAAAAACCATTGAGGAGATTAATGGAATAAAGGAAATTTCATACGGAAAAAAGAATAACCTGATAATAAATCTAAAAAAAATTAAAAATGGACTAGAAATATAATTACTTGGAGCTAATCTTATCGTGAATTTGTGCTAAAATTAGTTTAGCTTTGTCTTTGTTCTCATAAGTATCATTTGTCTCATCCAATATAGAATCAATCTCATAGCTTTTGTCAACCAGTATACTTGCCACATGATCGTCTAAAGTGCCATTTCCAATCAGATAATATGCAAAAACAGTGTTTTTCTGACCGATTCTGTGCAATCTATCTTCTGCTTGTCGATGAATAGCAGGACTCCAATCCAATTCGGCAAAAATAACATACTTTGCACGAGTTAGATTAATACCGACATTTCCCGCCCGAAGTCCAGCAATCATAAGTTTTGATTCTCCTTTCTGGAACTTGTCAATCTGTTCTTGACGCATGTTATCAGATTGACCACCAATTATCGAAACAGGTGAAAATTCTTCAAGACGTTCATGAAGTAATTTATGAATTACTTTATGATGACAAAATACAACTACACTTTCCTCAATTTCCATAATATTTTTTACGAAATTAATTACATGAGGTAATTTTGCAATTCCAGCTACCTGCCTCTCACTCTGAATTGCTCTTTGGTATGATGCAGATTTTTTAAACGCAGTTTCAGCATCTTTTTGTTCCTCTTCTAATTTATTCCAAATCTTGTCGAGTTCTTCCAGATAATAATCAGTATCCGCATCTATTACCTCCTTGTAACGAACCTTGTCTTTCAGCTCCTTTAAAACATCAGATTTTTTTCTTCTAAGCATAACATGCTTTTGCAATTCATTTCTTAATGACGCCCTCTTGTTTTCAAGAACTATTGCTTTTCCTTTTTCATTTACATAACAAAAGTATTCACAGAATTCCTTAAAGCTTCCAAGTAAGCCTGGTTTAAGGATATCAACTATTGGCCATATTTCAGATCCACGATTGTAAATTGGAGTTCCAGATAGCCCCAATCTATAAGAGATAGACTGTAATGCAGCTAATTTTTTTACTGCCTTGTACTTTTGAGTGGTTTTTGAGCGAAGGTTATGAACTTCATCGCATACGATAGTCTTTATGTTTAATTTTGCTAAATCAGGTAATCGTTTGTAAAGTAACTCATAATTGATAATGTAAAAATCAGTTTTAGGAAGTTCGTGGAGCTTTCCTGTTCGTATAATTGTTGAAGTAGGAGATTCATTTTCAATAATTCTGCCATTTCGGCTTTTTTTCTTTACAAATTTTGAGATTTCACGCTCCCAATTGTTTAGAGTAACCAAAGGTGCAATTACCAATACAGGAAAAGTCTGCTTTTCGGTGGAAACATAAGATAGTGTTTGTACGGTCTTTCCAAGACCCATCTCATCTGCTAGCAATGCATTGCCAGAGGATTTTAGCAAAAAGTCCAACCCCTCTTTTTGGAAATTGAGTAGTTTTCCTCTAAACTGATCACCGGATTTTGCTCGATTAAGTTTATGCTTTATTGGAGGTAGAGTGGGTTTTGGGGCAAAAGTTTTAACAACTTTTCGTTGCCATACTGATTTTGAAAGAATTTCTAGCGGATATCTATCCATCATGGCTTTTAGTTGTTTGACACTTTCTGTACTATCAGGAACGATTACCTCATTGATGTTCTCGCCATACCATGCCTGTGGTACTAGTTTTGAAATCATGCTAACAGCACGTTGACCAGTTAGTTTCCAACTCCACGTTTTTGAATATTGGTCAAGAACATACTCTAAGGTCCCAAAATTTTCCATTGATGTCGCCATAATTTGTCGACTGACTGTTTTTTTGCTTTATGAATCTTCACGTTTGATTCGATCTACGAATTGATCTTAATAGTTTAGTAATAGTTAAAATATGAAGATGTCATAACTAATAGGTAAAAATTCAAATAAATCTATTG
>JAOTYR010000104.1 GCA_029861785.1 Candidatus Nitrosopumilus sp. | reverse complement strand
GTAATAATTAAAACAGGGCGATAATTCAACATGTTAGAGGACATTTGTGATTTTTGTAAAGGGGTGGGAAAAAACTCTACTAGCATCTGTGTTTATTGCAATGGGACCGGAGAGTGGAACCCTGCAGCGCAATCTTATATGAAAAATCATATCTGTCAATGTATTGTGTTGGATAGGAAATTCTGTCCAGTCTGTAACAAATCTTGTCATCATGATACCACACTGAATCCAAAACAGAAAATAGATCCTGGCAATGGAGGTATTTCCTCACAAGAATCTTATAAAAATGAGATTCTCGTGGTCTGATTTTATCAAATTTAATTAATTTTGATCTTTTTTTAAAATTCAGGACCATATGCTTTTATCAACACAAATATGGAAATCCTTTGATTTTATCTTCATTATGGAAGAAACCCCTTTAGTTGAAGGTGAATTGATATCTGATCAGACAAGAATTTCTAATAAGGACATGATTCATGAGCTTGAGCTCAAAGGATATGGCGAACTTGAAAAAGATAAATTATTCTTAAAGTTCTTTGAATCCTTATACCTCCTTTATTCAAACAAATTAATTCTAAAAAAAGGCAAGAAAAAAATTGATTTTGATAGTCTAATGAATATCTGTCAAAAACATGATTCAGAAGTGCTAACAAAATTTTTGATATACCGCGATTTGAGAAACAGGGGTTATGTCGTAAAGGACGGATTTGGTTTTGGTTCTGACTTTAGAGTTTATGAGAGAGGTCATTTTGGTGTGAAGGGAGCAAAATTTTTAATTTTTGGTCTCAACGAGGGACAGCAAGAAAAAATGGGTAATCTTCAAAAAAAAATTGAACAAATTACTAAAATGGGAAAAGAACCCATTATTGCAGTAATAGAAAGAAGAGGGGAAGTAATCTATTACAAAATTAACAAAATGAATTTCCTTGACAATAAATCTAGTTTAGAAGAGTCTTTTCAGATTTAGACATTGTATGCCCATTCTGATGAAAATTTTAACAAGTTATTTTCTTCTGCATATAAAAAATCATACACTTCTACATACTTTGTTTTGTTTTCCCATAATTCTTCAAAATCCTTCCTTTTTCTTTCTACTCTTGATTTATCATTCCAGGAGGTAAAAACATCTACTGACTCAAAGTCTCGAGTTTGTGTCGAGAACGTTTCTTTTGATGTCCCAGTAAAGGCAACCATTTGATCATGCTCATCTAAAAATAATCCTATTCTTTCAGAAAACGAATTGGTAATTTGCTCTGAATTTGGAATGGCAACTTTTAGCTCAACTTGGCCATTGTTTACAATATCTTGAAGTTTTTGGATTTTTGAGTCCTTGATTAGGCTGCCGTCAAATCTTTTGGTATATTTTTCAGAAAAAAGTTTGGTTAAAATATTAAGATCTAATGTCTTGAATCTATGACCCGTTACCATTCTTAGTTTAGCTTTTCCAGTAGAAAAATTATCAAATGCCATAGCAATGGTAGCTAAGCTTTGAATTGATAAGAAATCCACACATCTGTCATATTCTATACAATGACTAAGACATGGAAAGAAAAATTCTGCTACAATATCATCTCTATCTGAGCGATATTCTTCCTTTAATCCAATATCTCTCAAACCCAATACTATACTCTTATGATTTTATTATTTAAAGAAACAATTTTTTACAATTTAAAGTTCTGATAATTACCACACATTTCATAAATACTTAATTCTAGACATATTGTTATGAACAAAAAAGTGATGACTTCAACACTTGCTGGGATAATTTTATCTCTTGCAATTATTACAACTTCAACGCTTGCAGAAAATCAAGCAGAAGCAGAAACTACTCCCTTTCCTTCCCGAGAAAAGGTAATTTCAGTAACTGGAACTGCTACTTCTTCGACAGAGCCTGATTTACTTGTGATAACTTTTGGGGTTGAAACCCAAGAAAAATCTGCAAGTGCTGCTTTGTCTGCAAACTCCGAATCAATGACAGCAGTTGTAGATACAATACTATCTATGGGAATTTCACAAGATGAAATTAGTACCTCTCGAATTAGTATATATCCGATTTATGACAACTATCGAGATCCCTCTACTGAAAAATATACTCAAGAGCTAATTGGGTATCGTGTGACAAATACAATTTCTGTAGAAACCATTCAACTTGAGAAGGCAGCCGACATAATTGATGGAGGAGTTTCCTCTGGTGCAAATAGAGTAGATAATGTCTCTTTTACTCTTTCTCCACAAAAACAACTTGATTTAAAAGATGATCTTTTAGGCAAGGCAGTTCTTAATGCAAAAAAGAAAGCAGAAAATGCATTATCTCCCTTAAATCATAAAATAATAGGGGTAAAGGCAGTAAGCTTGTCTGAATTTGGAATTCCTCCCCCAATACCTGTATTTAGCTCAGGGATGTTTGCCGAAGATTCCGCATTCAAATCATCTACGCCAGTATTTTCATCAGACCAAGACATCACCACCACTGCAAACGTAATATTCTTGATAGGAAGCAACTAGCTTCTTTTTTTATTTTAAAAATGATTTTTTAATGTATGAATACATTTAGTCCCTCAAATACCAGAAAAATTTTAACAAAATCAAATTTAATCTAGTTTTCTCAAAATCTAATAATGGAATCGGGTTTGAATGCAAATAAAGAAAGAATACACCTAATTGATTCTATTCAATATAGAATATTCTATGCTGAAATAAATTTAGAAAAAATACCTACTTCTGTTCCAATAGACATATTTCCAAAAGATAAGATATCTTCAGAAATAGCCATTGATGGTTTTTTGTTTTATGCAAATGGGGCCTTGGACTTGGTTTTTGCAGAAATTAATAAAAAATTCAATTTAGGATTGGCATCAAACCAAATCAACCCTTTAGATATTCTGCATGCTCTTGAGACACAGCATATTGAAGATACAAACTCCATTATTGAAGAATTTCAAAAATATTTTCAAAAACCTATCCATGAAGAAAAAGTAATCTCTGATCAAGAGTTTAATGACGGTCTTAATCGATATGGTTATGATATAATAGGATTTCATGCTGAGTATGAAAATAGAAATCAAACAAAATATCAACATTTCTGGAATCGTGCGAGTAGCAGATTATGGGAGATTAGAAATCAACAAAATTTGGAATCGTATGATTCTCTTCTAAAAAATGCAGGAATTCAAGGAAAAGATAAACCAAAAAACTATCTGAGAGTAAAACTCACAGTTAATGATACCTCGGAAAACTATTGGGATTCAGCTCATTATGAAAATCCAAAAAGATATTTTACAAACATCTTGTCTCTTGTCAAGCAATTCATTGATAAGATGCTTGAAATTTTAAAACCCTTGTACTCTCTTGATTCTAATTCTGTATAGAACCCAAATTCTTGATTTTTTAATTTGAACTGAGTGAAAATGACACTATTTTAAATACTGTAAAAATAACAAGTTATTTTTGACTTTACCCTCAAATACACCTCAATTTAGGTAGAAAATGTTAAAAGACAATCTTGAAAAAACAAATTTGATGAAGAAACTTGTTTTTTTACTCCCATTACTTGTATTTAGTACGGGAATGGCATATGCTGAACCTCTAATGGATATTCAAACATCCGTTTTAGACTACGCTAATAATACTGCAACAATCCAAATCACTTGGAATGATGATGAGGATACTTCTTCTTATCAAATAGGATGTGTTAGTTGTTTTCCAAATTTTGTAGAGTCTACTTCTGAAAACAGTATTGTTATT
>JAOTYR010000105.1 GCA_029861785.1 Candidatus Nitrosopumilus sp. | reverse complement strand
GAGTCCAATCATCATGATGATATTATTAACCAAATTCATCATAAGGCACACTGCCATGTTCTTACCATGAAGAACTAGTCCATAACCTTGCCAAAAAAATAATTTAAAATTCTCTGAAGAAGTTTTGTCATTTTGATTCATACCTCTAAAAGTTATGGGCACAATGGGATGTTGGCCTGTGAATCTCATTTCTGTTCCAGGTTTTTCTTTACATTAAGAATTCAGTTATCTGAATTTAAGGTAAGGATCTAAAGGAATTATTCTTTCTGGAATATTTATAAAATGTTACTAAAAATTCCAAAAGATGCCAGATACAAATTCGAAAAAGAATGGAAAGAGGAGTCATAGAGCAATAATTTTACAAGGAGGAGGAGCCTTAGGAGCCTACGAATTGGGAGTTTTGGATAAACTATGTGTTTTACTAACAAAAGAAGATGAGAAAACAAAGAGAGATGGCCCATTATTTGACATTATAGCTGGTGCATCCATGGGAGCAATAAACGCATCCATCCTAGTTCATAATGTTACACATCCACAAGAAGGAGTTAATCCTTCAGATACCAAGGAAATTTGGAAGGCGGCAGTTAAGAAATTATCCGATTTTTATAATGATATCATGATGCTACCAAAGAATCACCCATTATTTATGGTGAATAATTTTCTATTGAAAAACCCAATGTTTGAGGGGGTTTGGAAATTGTGGGGGATACAGAGAGAGACGTATGGAAAATACATCAATTCGTATTACGAGTTTCTGGCAAATGGAAGTGAAGAAAAAGTTAAAAAATTTCAGGAGAATTTTGTAAAATCCATCTTTGGTGGATTGTATTTTTGGTTATTTCCTGACACGTGGGGAGACATTGCAACAGCTGAGGATGCAAGAAAGTACTACTCTTACTACTGGACGGTGAGATTGGGAAATCCTAAAGTACTTAGACCTGCAATGGAACAGCCAGATTTGAAATACCTTGATTTTTCAAATAAAATTGCTAGATTTGACAATAATCCATTAGCAGATACAATGAGGAACTATTGGAATTATGAAAAATATCCAATTAAAACCTCAGATGAAAATAACGAACCTCGATTACTTGTTGTTGCCACTGATGTAGAAGATGCTACCACTCCAGTTGTCTTTGACAGTTATCAGAGAAAAGGATCTAAAATCAATCATACTGAATATGGAGAAAAAACTGAATTAATAAAAGATAATCGTGAAGTTCCAAGATATGATATAACATATCCAGAAGGCATAACCATAAAACATGTTATGGCCAGTGCCTCTACTCCTCTAAAATATGAATATCCAGAATTCAAAGTTTATGATAAACTAAAGAAGGAAGAAGTAACACGGACTTTTTGGGATGGAGCATTTATCAGCAATACTCCATTGAGACAAGTTATTACTGCACATAGGATTTATTGGAGAAACAAAAACGGCGAAGACATTCCAGATCTTGAATTATACATCGTCAACTTATATCCATCAGTAGAGTCTGGTGTTCCCTCTGATCCTGATACAATACAAGATAGGCAATGGGATCTTATGTTTCACGATCGGACTAGGTATGAACTTAGGATAGCACAAATGAGAAGTGATTACATAAAGCTGGCAAGGAATCTTGTATACCTTGGAGAGTCAAAAGGACTAAAAAAAGAAGTTAGAGAAATTTTGGAGGCTACATCGGATATAACTACATTAACGGGAAAACCTCGTTCCTATGAGGATCTAATTAAGAGTCGATTCAATGTTTCAAGGATATGTTATATCGACCGAAAGGAAAGCGAAAAAACTTCTCAGTCTGGCAAGGCTTTTGAATTCTCAGAGATCACTCTAAAAGATTTAATTAAAAAAGGAAGAGATGAGGCAGAAAAAGCATATCAAAAAACAGTCGAGCAAGAAAAAAAAGAATATTCTTTATTCGAAACTGAACACGCAAAGTCTTAAACAATAAATTCAAAAGTACGATAATATGAAGTTATGATCGCCAGGTAAGGGCTACTGACTCTATCGTTCGGAGTCTTTCTAAATCTAGGTTCAAATCGGATGGGTACCGGGACAATATGGTTCTATTTTACGGTCCAGGAGAACCTTCAAATTAAATCAATGTTGAAACAATTGAAATCAAAGTTAATACCGAAAGGGAAAAACTACTTCCCATCAGTAAGGAAAGAGGAATTAATTCCTTTACCGATAATCGTTTCTTCAGAGGTTCAATAGCCACAAAAGGCAACACTACTATTGTTATTATAATAAAAATAATTTGCGCAATCTTAATTGTGCCAGAAAAAATTTGTTTGAAATACTTTTCAAGATCCCCCTCATATTGTATTTCACCTGGAAAAGGTGCAAACCCAATAATTAATCCAATTATTCCCCCAATGATGAAAAATTGGAAAGTAGTATGCAAACTTCTTACACCCAACACCAAATTAATTAACTGCTTAAAAAATTAATGGACCGGAGGGAATTTGATACTAAAAAATTCATTTTTCCTATAGTATGAAGATATGAGTTCGCCAAGTAGTGATTAGGCAAAAAAGGTCAACACACTACCAAGTGTTAACGAGTTTACCGACTACGAGAAAAAATTTCTTAAATGTTTTCCTGGGCCATGAAAACAAAATTTCACAATTTATCATATTTTCAGTTTTTTAAATTTATTGAAATGTTAGCTTTGGATTATTTCTATTATCTCATTCATCCTAAAAGGCTTATAGATGATAGGAATATGTAATTTTTCTAGTTGTTTTTCTGTGGAAGATCTGCCATCTCCCGTAAGTGCAATTATTGGCACATATACGATTACTAGTATGCAAAGCATAGTTAGAATTATTTTGTATCTAGTTTTCATTTTCGTTTTTTTCAAAATGGCTCAATCTTAAGTCATGCTCTTCTTAGGTTCATTTCTTTAGAGGCTTGAACTATTTTTGGGGATAGAAATGAAAATACAATTATTTGACAATAGTTACAGGAGCTTTTGCCTTGTGTAATACAAAATTGGACGTACTTCCAAAAAATAGTTCTTTTGGAAATCCCATTCCTCTGGATCCTATAACAATTTGATCAATCTTGTTTGCAGGATCATTAGCAAATGTGGTTAAATCAATGCCCGAAGTATGACCTCCAATGACAATTCCTTCAAATTCAATTTTATTTTTTTCTACTTTTCTCTTTGCAACATTCATTAACGCTTTTGCTCCCTTTTTCCATTTTTTCTTTGGGAGTATAGGTGCACGAACAGCAGAAAATGCACTAAAACTAGTATCGCTGTGAATGCCAATAATCACAGCATCTGATTGTTTTGCAAACGAAATTGCCTTATCTAATCCCCTTATGGAATTTTTGGACCCATCTAAACAAACCATTATTTTTTTCAAAGTCATGTAAAATCAAGATATTATTCTGTATTTATTAGATGTTTTAGTTCATAACTCTTAGTTGAATCGGTAGAGGCTTGAACCATTTTTTGGGAAAAAATTGGCCTGCGGGAATCCATCTACTATTTTGGGGATAAAAGTGGACTCAGATAGGCATGAAATTCATGTTTTTTGCCTTGAATTAGTCAAGAAATTTTCCACAATGAATACAGTAAAACGAGCCGTTAGGTTAACGGCAGTGTTTGCATTTGACAGGTTCTGAACATGACATTGGTTATCTCTGAATTTTATCACTGTAATAAACCAATGAAAGTAAATTAAATTATACTTTAGTTATTACTTTTCCTAATTGGTATTCTTCCA
>JAOTYR010000034.1 GCA_029861785.1 Candidatus Nitrosopumilus sp. | reverse complement strand
CAAACATCCGTTTTAGACTATGCTAATAATACTGCAACAATCCAAATCACTTGGAATGATGATGAGGATACTTCTTCTTATCAAATAGGATGTGTTAGTTGTTTTCCAAATTTTGTAGAGTCTACTTCTGAAAACAGTATTGTTATTGGTAATGTTACTTCTTTCCCAAATAGTTCAATTGCAATGCTTTATGGTTTAGCATATGATTTTCAAAATGAAATTATATCTGCTAAACAGATTTTAATTAATTTAGCTCAATAACCTCGAGATATTTTCCAGCAAGTGCACCATCCTTGTTTCCTTATCTCTAAAGATACTCTGACATTTTTTTGTAGTATTAGGGAGCAATAGATTGAAGGTTAAAAGAGTGTTAAGGAGTGTAAATGTCTGATTAATTATTTCTACATTCTTTACATAATGGAATATTGACAGTTCCTATTTCGTTAAGTAAAACTGGCGTTTTAGCAATTTCAATTCCTGATTTTTGACATTTATGACAAGTTCCAATCATGAAATGCAATCAGAATCCAAGTAAATTAACTTTATGAACAATTTGTTTCTAGTTTTCATACTAAAAAAATTATTTTAAATTTTTTAGAAGGATTTACAAAAGTGATTTTTACATTTCTAACAATTCGAAATCTATGGATTAATTTTTAAACTCGTTTCAAAAAACACTTCATGTTGAAACGAGTAATACTTTTAATGATAGTTACATCCATTGCCCTATTTTCCTTTACAATAGTTTCTATCGAAGCCTTTGCCCACTATGGAGAGCCGTTATCAGGTTATGGCACCGCCAACATTGATGGAATCCGGTCGCTTGGGGAATGGGATGGTGCGCACATCATATCTGTTTTTGGAGACAAATCCGATAGTAGTATGTTACTTGTAATGAATGATGAAGATAATTTGTATATTGCATTATATGTCATTGATAGTATTCTAACACCAAATGATCAATTCGGGATAATGTTTGATAATTCACATAATGGTGTTTTTGATGTAAATGATGATTCCGGAGGTTTTTCAGGCCTTGGAATCTCTGGTGATGGTTATTTTAATGGAACTGAATGGATTGCAGATTCTAAAACACACGGAAAAGGAGCGGCACAAAATGATGGTAGTAGAAATTTCATGGAGTTTTCAAAACCCTTGAAATCTGGAGATGAAAATGACTTTAATCTTTCAATTGGAGATACTGTTGGATTTTGCGTTACATATGTTAGAGAAGGAATTGCAACTGACAGCACTCAATACGGGCCTGCATGTAGGTTGTTAATCAATGACCAGAAACTTTATGGGGATATTGTTTTAACTCCTTTTTCCATTAATTGGCATGGTTTGATGGCAATGGATGCTACTAAAAGAAATGTAGATTTTGGCGAGACCATTGATTATCAAGGATATCTTTATGGAGATAATCTAGTTAAAGATCAAGTTGTCACCATAACTATTTCTGAGCAGGAAACAGGAACAACAATTCTTACAAATAGTTTAGTTCCAAGCTCTGAATCTATAGATTATTTTGAGAACACTGCATGGACTTTTTCATTTGAAGTTGACACTTCGCAGAATGATTTTACGGATGGATATTCATATGTGGTTGAAGCAAAATATGTTGAAAAATCTACAAAACTAAATTTTCTAATCAAACCTGACACAAAACCTGATTTAAAAGAAAAAGCATCAGATGCGGGGGAAGCAATTGTTGAAGCAGGATCTGAAACTAGCGAACTAGTAATAGAAGCAGGAAAAGAAGCTGGAAAGGTCATAATTGATGCAGGGGGAGAAGCAGCTGAAAAAGGCGTAATCGTTGGGGAGATTGTTGCGGAAAAAAGTAAAGAAACTGGTCAAGTAATAATGGAGAAAGGTTCTGAAGGAATTGAAGAAATACAAGAAAAGGGTGGTGGTTGCTTAATTGCTACTGCAGCATATGGAACAGAACTGGCACCCCAAATCCAGTTCTTAAGAGAAGTAAGAGACAACGTGATAATGAGCACTGAATCAGGGACAGCCTTTATGATGGGATTTAATCAATTATACTATTCATTCTCACCTACAATAGCTGATATTGAAAGAGAAAATCCTACCTTTCAAGAAGGTGTTAGAGTGTTCATCATACCGATGATTTCCACTTTGTCAATAATGACTTTAGCTGAAGAAGGAAATGATATACACATAGTAGGATTAGGCATGTTAATTGTTGGGTTAAACTTGGGATTATATGTTGTATCTCCTGTAATTATTGGATTTATAGTTCATAAGAAGATAAAAATCTCAAAAAAAATAATTTAAAGTTTCTTGAGGATGTTGTAATTGATTCAATCAACTGACTATATTTTTAGATATTTTATCATTTTCTGTTTGGATGAAATGAAATCATCGCCATCTCGTGCATTTACTGACATCCTGCTCGTACACTGTTTTTAACATGAGAATACCTGGGAAAATAATTATCCAATAAAGAAAAAATATGTTATCTGTAACAAACAATTATGAAATTATTTTTAGGCACAAAATTGATAATAAAGTGTAAAAAATTTTTGTAACAGAAAAGTATTGTTAAAAGTAATTTATTCTAAAATATAATACAAATGGGCGATAGAAGACTAGTGATACCTGTAATTATTGGAGTGATGGTTCTAGCAGTAGCAGGATTTAATGATCTTACCAGTGCTGAAAAGGAAAATGATTTTTTTTGTAATCCTAATGTTGATAATGGACATGTTCGATGCTCAGCTATTCCATCTATTGGAGATCGTGGATTATTTATCTTAGATTCACAAAACAAATGTCCAATTGATGTATCCTTTATAATTGAAAACAAAATGGTGGTGACATTTGGTAATCATCCAGATTGTAAATTCAATGATGGTTTTAAATTAGCATTAATTATTGATGCATAACCAAAAAAGGTTTTGAATTAAATTCTACTATTTTTTAGAATTAAATTTCTCATCTAACAATTGCTGCAATTATGGTATTAATTGAATAGTTTTTTTAAAAACCATTGATGCCATCTTTTTTAAAAAATCATTAATTTGACCTGCCTTTTTCCTTGATTAATTTAGTTCTGTGCTATAATGTTTTCATTATCATTCACTAGAAGAACTTTCATTAAATCATGAAACCACACTTTCAAATATTTTGTTAATTTTTTTCATATTACACAAAAGGAATCTGTATAAAAATTAACTAACATGAAACTAAATAATATACTTTTTTGAGTTCATTAATGAGTGAATTTTCTAAATGTCCAAACTGTCTAAAACAACTAGTTGAAATTCCTTTACAAAAAAGCGCGAATTCAATGGTCTGTCCATTCTGCGAGGCTATTTTTTGAAAATTTCTTTTCAAAAAACTTTACATAATAATTTTTTGTAAAAGGCAAGTTTGTACTAGCTGTTTCTAACAATTATGACACACATGTATTAAAATCAAAATTTAGTCATCTTTTTTTATGGCTGATTCATTTCACATTTTTAAATTTGGAATTTTAGTAATACTAAGTTCAGTTTTGTATGTTTCTCCAGTTTTTGGAGATACGAATGCTGACCATCTAACAGAAACTGTTCTTGATGATCTGGGGAACATTGAACAAAATGAACATCTAACCAGACCCACTTTTGGTCAAAGCCATGAAAGCCATGAAAAAATTGTAGAAAATGGATTTAAATTTAATAATCAAACCTTTTCCCTCTATGATAACCATCATACTCCATTTCCTGAACAATCAATAACTATTGGAGAAGTGAATTCCTTTGAATCTGTTGTATATTCTCAAAAAGGATTAAGAATTCAAGAATTTCTTTTTGGAATTCCAGAAGTTGGCAAGGCTCACTTGGCAGAACTAGGAATTGAAGTGTGGTATGATCCTTATGGAGAAATTCAGAAAGTTTTGACTATCCAACTATCAAATGTAATTGATAGGGAAAATATTATTGCGACTAGTGAAAAAATAAAGTGTAAAAATTCAGATATTGAAAAAAAATGTGACAAGACAAAGATAGAGATAATGTTTCTTGAACCTCTTAGAGATAAAGTGATGGCTATAAAGGCAATTGATTACAAAAATAGATATCAGATAACTTACCTTAACGAAGGATTTGACATATCAGATGAATCCCTTAACCCTATGCAAACTTTGATGATTCCATCAACCATTAAAGGAGAAGGATCAATTAAAGTAACACAATCTAAGAAATACAGCATTTATTGGGAGTCTGAAGACGGAAGAATATTTGAAAGAAATACCTTTGATTCATTTAAGCAAATAAACAAGGTGTTTGACAGATTCCAAGATTCTGGCGACCCATTAACTAGACATCACTCTGGATTTTATGGTGTTATTCAACATGAGACAGAAAAAGCAATGAAAGTTTTTAATGCAACTAGTTTGATTTCTAAAATTCCTGATAGTTATACACTTGAAACTTCCGACCACGAAAGAATTACTGAGGAAATTAAAGAAACTATGAAAGAGCAAGATCAGATCGCTCAGAAACTTCTTGACGATTCTCAGGTACAAGCTAGATACTCTAAACATAGTAGATAATGATGATTATGGATAATTGTTTGAGATAAAAAATTGGGGGTAGTTGAGAAAAATTATTTTTCCAAATTGATATTAATCGTTTCAACATCAGCTGGTATGCTAACACTGTGCACTTTAGTTTCTTTTCTTGTTTTTATTTTAGTAGGTCTTTTGCTCCATGTTAACCTCATTGCAACAGGTGCATGATCACTTAGACCCTGTGTAAATCTCGGCATTTCTTTATCTATTCTTGTAATTGAAATAGAACCTGGATCGTAATGAAGATTGGCAGATTTGGTAATGTATACATGATCAATTATTGAACGGTTACCTCGCATTAAGTAGGTATAGGCATTAGGATCATTACCTAAAGCATCTTCCTCAGTTAAGGCAATCATGTTTAATCTGTTTGCCAAAACATCAAAGGAGCCTTCTTCAAGTTTTGCATTAAAATCTCCTCCGATCACATAGTCCCTCTCCATTTTCCCTTCATTTTCAGATGCCTTAATTTCTCGCTCAATTGCTTCAGACAATGCTTTGGCAGAGGCTTTTCTTACAATAGGTGGAATATCGGGCTGGTTTTTATGAGTAGTTGCCTTTGCATGTAAAACTATTAACTTGAAATCAAACTGGTTATCATCTGATGAAACCTTTGATGATACCCGAACTTTCATTGGATGACGATAAAACAGAGTTTTCCCTCTAATTTTACTATCAAACGCACCTACCGCTTCATCATCCCACTCTTCAAGTTTTACCTTAAGGGTGTCTTTGTTATAGATTATGGCAAGATCTTGTCTTCCTCTAACATCTTTAATCAAATATCCAAAGTTTTTGTCAAGCTTTCGTAATTCTTTAGTCACAAATTTTATGGATTCTTTTGAAACCTCGACAAGACCCAAAATATCCAAGTTTAATCTAGAGATCACATCTGCAACTCGAATTTTTCTATGGTCAGAAGTAGAATTATTAAAATGTTCAATATTCCAAAAACCAACATCCAGATAATCTGCAGTTCCCCTGTAATCTGTAACAACACTTTCCCATTTTGATGTCCCATGAAGCTTTAGTCCCCACTGCCCAAAGAGACCAGAGTAAGGGTCTTCGCCTTTTGCAAACTTCAAAACATCATAAGCTTCATTCCTTTCTGAATCAACTAAACTTTGCAAGTATCTGAAAATACTTGAGATTTTTATTGCTTCATTATCAACAAATGTGCCGTTGGGTCCTCGTTTACCAGCACTATGATGAATTCCTACGATATCCCAATCTCTATTAAAACAGGGAGAACCAGAAGAACCACCTTCAGTATCAGTGGAATAACGGATAACATGCTGTAAAATCTCTGTAGCTCTATTATCGTGTATTCCAATCTCTTTTCTCCTTCCTTTGGGATGTTGAATGATATACACTCTTTCATGCCTTGTTATGGTGAATGGATTTCTTAATATCGGAATCCAACCAAATTTTTCACCAGGTTTGCCTTCTACTCTAACAATTGTAAAATCTAATCTTGAATTGGTGATGAAAATAGAATCTGGTTTGAGAGTAAAACTTTCTGAATTTTTGGGTTGGGTGTCAACTCCCAATTCATAATTAAATTCAATGATTGCATTTTGAGCATCCTGTTTTGATTTTATTACATGATTATTGGTCATAATAATGTCTGGTCCAATTAGGAATCCTGTTCCAACATAACGTCCCGCAGTTATTTTTCCAATGGATGGAGCTTTTTTTGTGCCTTCTTCTAGAAAGGATATCGGCAACAAATCATTAGAACCGATCAGTCTTTCTAATTTTTCATCAATATGTTCGGCCTTTGGAGTAGGGACAATTTCATCAGGATATTTACTACATCTATAATATACCAACTTTCGAAAATGATCGTCTGTTAATTCTTTTCTTGCATTTTTTGTTAATTTTGGGGGTTTTCGCTGGATATTTGCCATGTCTTATAATCCACGTTATCTACATTTCCTATAGATAGTTATGAATTTTCTATAGTTTGATAGATATCGTGTATTTCTGGTTAGGCGATATTGACAAAGATAGAATAATGCTTTGTAATAATAATACAAACATAGGTAGCGTTTAATTTTCTTCTCTTGATAAAGACATCGGTTGTAAATGGCTAGATAATAATAATATCTACAGAGATAACGACGGTCTCTTGAAGATCTATATGCTTTGTAATAATGACGTGCTTTATCCAAATACTGACTACATGTATGTTTTGGGTAGAGACGATAATATGCCTCTCTAAGATTTGGCCTTTTTCCAATGTTCTGTGAAACTGGTCTTCCAGGGGCATCTTGTTGAGGAGAACCTGTTGTTGCAAAAAGATTTCTTAATTGTGAATAGGTTAACAATGAGTCACCTTTTGCTTCTCTAATTCCTTGTAAACATGCAACGGCACCCACTATTATTGGTGATGCACTAGAGGTTCCACTAAAAACTCTTGTGTACCATTGATTTTCATTTCCTCTCTGTAAATCACCATATCCTGTAGTAACAACGTCTCTTCCCCATCCTTGACAATCAACTGATTTTCCATAATTTGAAAATCCTAATCGTGATCTATCTGGTCCATGATTTCCTGATGGTGGAGCCCCTGCTCCTACCAAAATTGCACCACAATCTCCACGGATGGAACGACTGAATCTATTCTGAAAAACTGTGTCATCAAGATTCCTTGAACCGTTTCCGGCAGCTTCTACTACAATTACTCCCTTGGATGTAGCATATTTTATCGCATCAAAATCCTGTTGCCAATACTCTAATGCAATAAACCCATCTTGTCCTCTTCCATTTGCATCAGGCCCAGGCCGATGTAGTTCAATTAAAATAATATCTCCTGCTAAAAGTTGGTTGGCTGCATTAACAATGGCTTTGGCACTTCCATTTCCTGATCCAAAAATACTATATCCGCGTTGATTGCAAAGAGGTGCTATACCGGTTACTCCAAAATTATTATCATCTCCACCTATTTCACCCAATACTGCTGTACCATGATTTCTCCAACCTAGTGAGGAATTCATGGTACCTCCTGCCAAACCTCCTTGATTTTGAACCATGTCTTCATGATTAAAATTCCATGCACCTTCTATGTCAATCATCTTGATGGTGGCTCCTTTTCCGCCCGGTATTGTCCATGCGAATTTAGCGTCAATTCCACCTGGTGCAGGTTCTAAATATCCCTGACTCCCTGAAAAATCAATGGTTGGAGGTTCTAATGATGCTGGATAAGCTGGAGGAACAACTTCAATTGATTCGATAGAATCTTCTTTCTCTAGGTCTTTTGCAATTAGATCTGCTGACTTTTTATCTTTAACCTTGATAGTATACGATCTTGATAATTGGGGCAGTTCTATTCCTGATGCTTTTGCATCTGCAAATTGGGCTTCTAATTCATCTTCTGTTTGATCAAATGCTCGTTCCATTTTGACTTGATGTTTTTTACAAATCTGTTCTACAGATGAAAGATCGGTTTTAGTAGTAGATTCTAAACGGTGTGCTTCATCAAGTCTTGCACCTATCTCTGATTTGAATTTTAGTTGAACTTCATATTGTAATTCAGGCGTTTCATATATTGAAATATCATCTAATTCTTCATCATTATTTGAGGAATCTTTTCTTGACATGCAAAGAATATGATAAATAAATTATTAAGTATTTCCAAAAATGAAATATCTATGAGTAATAAGCAATTTCTGTCATTTACTTTAAGAATAAATTGTTAAAATTTTTTCTCTAGAATTTTTAGAATCATTTTTTTGAAATTTCAAATTTGTTTGAATCTTAGTTTTACCAAAAAATAAATGCTCATTATGGGGAGGGGTTTTTTAAAAAATTCTATTCAGTTTATGATGCAAAAATCTTCACTTATCATTACAAAAGTAATAGAAGAATTTCATTTTTGAGCTTGATTCTTTCCTGGTTTATACTCAAATTCTTCAAAATGGCTATACCTTTTGATAAAATAGATTATTAGTATCAAAACCAATCCAACTATTACATAGTCTACGTATATGAGAAAATTAATCTCTTTTATTCCATCTTCACCATACAGATTAATTATTGCCCTGAGATCATAATCAGTAATTTTGTAATCAACATCTCCTGTAATTTTATGCTCGGTTTCATCTAGCATAATAGATGGAGAACTCCAAACACTCAATGGCTCTCTTGCTAACTGATATGACTCAAACCTAGGATGATCAAGACCTAGAATGTGTCCTATTTCATGACGAATAGTATCATCTAATCCATAAGTTAGGGTATTTTTGAATCCTTTAACTTCAAATTTTTCCCATAACTCTCCATCAATTTCTATAGTTTTTCCACTATTCTTGTAAATTGGTTCCAGATAGAAAATTCGAATTTCTGAAAAAGTTAGATATGATTCAGCATATCCAGCATAATCCCATTCACCTACAGGAGGTTGTCTTTCAAAGTAAATATTCACAGTACAATCAGCATCAAAGAACAATTCTTGTTGTTCTTGAAGTGAAATAGTTCTGAATTGAAAATTCCAACCATCAGGATTGTTTGTTGCTTCAATCAATTTTGTTTTCCATTCCAAGACTACATTTTTTGTTATTTCCATAAGTTGTGATGGTGCAATTGGCAATCTATTGTCCTCAAACTCCATAGCACAAAATACAGGCGGTTTCTCTAACTTATGATCTGGAATGTAGTAAAAATTTTCAGCAGTAACTAACGGCACTCCTGAAAATAATAGTGGAATCACAAGTAATGAAATCTTTTGCATTTTTTTGATTAAGATAATTTTGTACCACAAAGTATGTTTAGTTTTTCCTAAATTCCTTATCCCCGTAACCCGCTTTGTCATAGATTATGCCAAACTAGAGGTTTTCCATGATATTGGTCTTCATTCTTATAATTTGACAGAATCCTATTTTGAGGCAATAATTAACACTGATGGAATTGCTTTTGGATCATAGAGGCGGAGAAAAAAATAACCTATTCCTGCTAAACCTAACATTAATCCCGGCGTTTCTCCTTCATTAACTCCACACGGCCAAGTATACTGAGAATACTGTTTATTTCCACTCAATGCAATTTTTTCAGCTATTTTGTAATAGGAATGCTTCTTCAAAATTTCGCTTCCATAAATTAGAATCTCAGAAATACCACTAATTCCATGACAAAGGGAAAAATCATAAAATTTATCTGAATTTTCTTTTAAAAAATATTTTACTGATTCAAGTGCAAATTCTGCATCCTTAAAATTATCTTTTTCTTGCAGTGCCTGGAATGCTCGTAATCTAGATAAGCCAATTCCAGGGGCTCCATGGCACCATGCCATTGCTTGCTCAAAATTGTTATTCTCCTCATTTCTTTCAGTATTTGAGTACTCATCAAAAATTCTAAAGTCAGGCCAGTTGAGTAATTCTGGATCAAACCAATTGTCTTCATAATTAAATGCTTGTTGGGCACCTTCTAGGAACTGATTATTTTTTGTTTCTAAGAATAACTCAAGTAAGCCATATCCCATTCCTGCTGCACCATGAGAAAATCCAGTTAAATTATGAAATTTATTTTCAATCCCATTTGATTCTATTCCCCATGACCATCCAGTTTCAGTTTTACTAGCTTTTACAATAATCTCCTGACCTAATTTTTTTGCAAGGTTCAAAATTTTTTCTTCTTTGAAAATTTTGTAAAGATATATGAGTGGAGCAATTGCTCCAGCATTACCACTAATTACATCCATTAAATGTTGGGTTTTAGATTTATTGTTGATAATTTCTTCTAATGATTTGTGAGCATCTTCTACAATCTTTTTATTTTTTAATATCTGGCCGACATTGACTGCAGAAAATATGATGCCAATCTTACCATAATAAAACCCTAGGCTCTGATCTTTAGGAATTTTTTCTATTTGAGACAAAGAATGACTTATGGCTCCTTTTGCCGTTACTCCATATTCTTCTTTTTTGGTTATTGAAAATAACTTTGCTAAAAAAAATGCAATTCCGCTAGATCCATCATAAAAATTAGGACCTAATGCTTCACATGAAATACTTGGCAACGATTTATCTTCACTCTCATAAAAATTTTCACTGCGACCAACCCAATTACATTTTGTCTTATGCCAATAAGCTTGACTACAAATTTTGTCAGCCAAAGTTTCTGCAATATATAATAATTTTTTATTTTTCATTTTATGTTTCAATTTTCTTAAACCTTTTTGATAATAAGATCATTATAATGATCACCGTTGGGAGAGTTTAGGTAGGGGGCACTGAGATCCAAACCCTGTTTCTGAAAATGTTTTTTTGTTTCAATAACCATCTCATCTAAATTTGTGATTTTCTTTCTAAAACACGAAATTATTGAATCTGCTACAATAATACTTCTTCTTTGTCCAAAGCCTTCACCGTCATCTATCTCCTCGGCAAGTCCAACTCCAGGACCTATTTTCTTTGTAAAAATAGATGTATCTTCATAAAGATAATTTTTTATCATATGATAAATCTTCCAGAAATGTTTTTTTTCTTCTTGTAAATCAGCTATATTTACATAAAGAACGGCCGAATCGGATCTAGGATAATTTTTGCGTTGGTTTAGAACTTTTAGCTGAAAGGGAATATACAATTTATTGAAGGATGAAGTTATTTTATTAACCAACAAAGGTACACCTCTTTCTTGAATATTCCAATAAATTTTCAAGTAACATGATTCAAAATCCAAAGGAGCATCACTTAGGGCCATGTAAAATCCTGGATTAAGAAATCGGAATTCCTTTGGTAAAAATAAGTAACCAATATCCCCCACATTTTTAGTTTTTTGTTCATTGTAGAAAAAATTGGGGCTAGTCCAAAGACACAATCCTTCTTTTTCAACAATGATATCTTTTCCAACACTGTTAATTCTCCAACCGGGCTCCCAGGTCCCACTTCCAAAATTTGCTTCAGATAAAATTTCCATAAACTCCTTATCTGCAACAAGTTCCGAGGACATTTCTTCCGTATTGGAAAATATGTCCCTTCTACAATGAAACAATTGATAGATAATGTCATTTAATTCAAAATAATAATTGGAATTATTTGAATTCTCTATCTCCTCGTAAGTCATACCGTATGAAAAATTTTGATTTTGAAAAATATATGATGAACTAGAAATTAGTTTAATTGATTTGAATATATTTTTTAATTCGTGAGTTATTAGTTCCCCTGTGTTTTTCTTCATTTTGAATCTCCATGATTTATCAGTATGTGTTTTATCAAGTCAATATTTTTTATGAGTGTTTCACTAATTTTTATATTGATTAATTCTCTATCACTACTCTCCACTTCCTCTTGTAAAGAATCAAATGAGGATTGAATTAGTTTTGCAGTGGCATACTTTATTGCTCTATCAAGAAATGTTTTATCAATCAATTTCGTTTGTTTCATTTCTTTTTGATATACTTTCCATAACACCTTAAAATCGAGCCCAATTGTTTGAATGAGGCTTTTAACTTGGTCAAAATTTTCATTTACCTTAAAATTTTTTAAAAAATCTTCACCAAATAAATGAGAATATAAAAAACCAAAAAGTATTGTTCCTATGTCCCAGGCAGGATCTCCTCTATTGACAAGCTCCCAATCTAATAATTTTAATTCTGGATCTTTTTTCGTTTCAGAAGTGGTGAATATTACATTGTCAAATTTTAGGTCGCCATGAATTATAGTCTCGACGCACCAAATCTTTTCAATATCTACTAAAAATCTAAAAAGTATTTTGTTCTGTTGAATATCTTTAAGAAATTGAAGACTGCCTAGGCCCATTAGGGAAAATAATTCTGGAGACGGGTGAGAAATCAAAATAGTAGGAGGGAAAGATTTTGGTAAAAAATCAAATTCTGAATGTATCATTTTTTTTGAAGTGAAAGAGTGAAACATTCCCAAACTCTTACCAAGAGCAGACATTTGTTCTGCAAAAAGAATTTCTTTTTCATTATTTTTTTGGTAATTTGAAATAAATTTGGTAATTAGTATGTTATTTTTTGAATCAAACTCTATGAACTTGGGAATAATTTCCTGAATTTTGGAAAATTTTTTACTTGAAAAAGTCTTGGAGTAAAATTTTGATTCTCGGTTAATTGTTTCAATACTGTACTCATCAGTTACATAAGGTTGTTTTAGAAAATAACTTGTACTATTTTCAGAAACTATTGTAAAATTCCGGTTTTTTCTCGATAAATCTGAAACTATCAAGTCGCTATCTACAATAGATTTCGACTTCACCAATCCTTTATCGATCATATATGATGCAATACTGTCAATACTAATTTCAAATTTTTCCTCCAAATTATTTTTATTAATTAACTTCATTGCAATGCCAAAGAATATTTTTCTGGTATTATATGTTAATCTTGAATAATTTTAAAAATAAAAACCCTCTCATAAAATGAGAGGTTTGGGAATTATTTTTTTATTCTAGCGAGTCTTTTTCTTCTTTGATACTTTTCGTTTAAGACTGCTTGATTTGACCCGTGGTCGTGGAATTCTAGTAGTTAGTATCGGACACCTTAGAGTTCTTGGTATTGGACACCTTGGCGTTATTTTTGGACACCTTGGTGTTAGTATTGGACACCTTGGCGTGATTGGACACCTTAGAGTTCTTGGTATTGGACACCTTTGCGTGATTGGACATCTCGGAGTCTTTGGACACCTTGGTGTAAATGGAACCGGACATCTTGGTGTTTTTATTGGACACCTTGGTGTAAATGGACACCTTAGAGTTCTTGGTATTGGACACCTTGGCGTGATTGGACATCTCGGAGTCTTTGGACACCTAGGTGTAAGTGGTATCGGACACCTTAGAGTTTTTGGTATTGGACATCTTGGCGTTATGTATGTTAGTCGTCTACTAGAAGTTTTTTTCAGTACTTTCTTTACTGCCATTATTAATTTTGATCCTTTTTGGGTTCACTTAAGCTTAGGTTGTTAAAAGAATGTTATCATAAGTTAGTTATTTTAACTTCATTTTGATCGATAATTTCCACAAATTTACATTCTCTGTCAAAAACTTGATCAAGTTCTGTGCTAAAATCAAGTGTAAATCATTATACCTTCCCATCCAATTTTATGATGTCCTCTGAGGGATCTGAAATTAGTTTGATGTCCTCTCTTTTCTCACTACTAGATTCATCCAAAATCATCTTCAATTATGGAGGAGGATTTTTTGGACTTTCTAGTTTTATTGGAAATAATATTGGAAAAAAGAATGGTCTTGTTGTTTTGGGCAACCCGATATTTTGCTGAAAACACAAATTAGTACTGGAATTGTTGAAAAATAATTTCTTCTCAGCCCTCAAAAAATAATTTCAGTTAGCTTACCTTTATGTTAAAATTGGATTTTTACGCCTAATGGGACTCAAACCAACCGTCAAAAAACATCCCCTATCTACTGATTAGAAAGAAAATTTTTTAAGGATTCACAGTCACTTCCAAAGATTTTATTATTTCTAAAA
>JAOTYR010000103.1 GCA_029861785.1 Candidatus Nitrosopumilus sp. | reverse complement strand
CAGTCTTTCTTTGTCTTTACAACTAGAGTGAATGTGTGATCTATCTTTTGGAAGGAATTTAATCTCCTCTTCTCCATGTCGAACGTCTATGAATTGAATTATACTCATCAGCTATGTGTAATTCTTTTTTTGTAAGAGCTGGAATGCCTACATGGTGTATTGGTATCATCCCATGGCTGATAAGAATTTCACGATATTGCTGGAAATATCTGCCTAATTCTTCTTTCAAAAATAAAGCATGATCTTCAAACTGTTTTGATTCTGAAATTTTACGTTCATTCCTTAACCTTTGAGATTTGTTTTCTACTTCATTGATATTTTTTTGTCTTCTTTTGAATCCCGTTACAATGAAGTTTTCAAATGCCATCAAAACACACTTCTAAGTGTAGTATGATGAATAGGTATGAAACCATTTTGTTTATTCTCAGACAAAAACATCAATTTAGAATCTAATCTTTGATTTTATTTAGATTGATATTATTTTTTTGTGATTTTGTTTTTCAATCAAGAATGATGTCATAATAATTAATGAAAGTTCAAATATTGAATTAAAGTCCATTTTATCGATGGATTTCATGCTTGAAGAAGAGTTGATAGATTTGATGACCTTCTGTCTTCAAAATCCAGAATCTGTAGAAATATCTGATAAACACAAAAGAATTATTGAAATTGGTCATGAACTGTATGCAGATGGTGGTGTTGATGCTCTGGAGAATTTCTTTTTTGTATTGAAAAATAGAATTACAGAAGAAATAGAAAAAGATCCATCCCCGATGCGTTCACTTTGGAATGGCCTTACTGATGAATGGCAGTACTAAATTTCTCTAGTGAGAAGTTTATCCTCTACCGATTCTGAAAATGGCTGTACTACATGTTGGGCATGTGCCCTTGATTGCAGGTTTACCGTTTTTCATGGTGTATGGTTTAGGGCCGCCGATTTCTCGTTTGTCTCGACACTTTACACAATATCCTATTGTCATAATTGTATTAGACTTTAGGTGATATTAGCAAGAACTTGTCGAACTTTTTTCACTATTAGACAAATCTCCGATCCAATTTATTGTGTTCCAGACCTCTTTTTTCATAACATGCATTTTTGTGATCAATTTATGAATAATTTCTTCGCATTTCTTTTATACTAAACAGATTTGCTGGCAAATTGTTTTTATTATAATTCTAACTTACACTTATTTGTAATTCAGTGTATTCAGCCAATGCATTGTGATTTATTGGAAATCCTTCCCACACAAAAATCTCTGCAATGTATTCTCCTGCTTCTTGTGGCACCCAAAATACTGAGGTATTCCACTTTTGATGGGGGTCTAATTCTCCACTAAACCATGTAACTTTTACAACAAAATCATTACTGTTTTTGACTTGTACAAGATAATTGAACTTTTGAGATTCTTCTTGATTATTTGTAATGTCTGCCGAAATTTGAATTTGTTGATCTACATTAACATTATGACCTACGGGATCACCAAACGCATTTACTAATTTTGGATTCTCTATTGACGCTCTTTCTAAATCCGTTAGAGCAAATACTGGAATAATTACAGTAAATGCTAATAGAATTACTAATAATTCTATGCCCTTGTCTAACACGATTTTTTGGACATTATTTAGTTACAAAAGCGTTTCTGCATTAATATTTCCTGTTTCAACTGTAAATTTTTTAAAATTTTTCTAGATTCTCTATGACTGTACTCTTATTTGTAATAATTTTCCCTGGATTAAGTATATTTTCAGGATCAAAAAATTCCTTGATTTCTTTGAAAATTTGATAGTTTTTTGCTCCATATTGTTTTCTAATGAATTCTGAACGAGCCAGTCCATCTCCATGTTCAGCAGTAATTGTTCCTCTAAGTTTAATTATTTCATCAAAATATTCCATTGCTATTTTTTTGACAATTTCAATTTTTTGTCTATTTGAAATTAAACGTACATGTACATTTCCATTTCCTGCATGTCCATAAACAATAGATCTGGTATTGTATTTTTTATTTATTTTATTTAGTATTGAAAATAATTTTGGAAGATCTTTCAATGGGATTGCTGCATCTTCAATCACATGTGGAACTCTTTTTTCTTTTTTAATTGATTTTAGACTATATTGTAGTGATGAATCTCTATATCTCCACCATTGATTAATTTCTTCTTTTTTTTGTAATTTTTTAATAATTTCTCCAGTAACTATTGATCTCAATTGTCTTTCATGTGAAATAATTTTTTCATCATATTCTACAAACAGTAGGCATTTACTTTTCTTGTTGAATTTGAACTTTATTTGATTCAGTGTAGTTCTATCTACAAATTCTATTGCAGATGGGTTTGTATTGTTAATTTCATTGCAGTTTTTTGCAGCATTGTTTATTGATTTGTATTCTATAACAAAAAGAATTCTTTTCTTTGGATTGCTTTTGATTTTTAGTTTTGCTGATAAAATAATGCCTAGCGTTCCTTCAGAACCTATGATGACTCTATGTGAATCCTTGGTTGTTTTTATTTTATCTATTCTGTACCCTGATGAGTTTTTACTAACATTTGGAATTTTTTTACTTTCTATATCGTTTGCAAATTTTATAATTTTATCTGCAATTTTTTTATTTTTTGGAAGAGTTATTTTCTTCCCTCTTCCATCCACAAATGTAATTTCTTCTACGTTGTCAATTACACTTCCATATTTTAGACTTCTACTCCCACTTGCATTATTGCCTAGCATTCCTCCTACTGAACAAAAAGAACCAATCGATGGATTTGGTGGAAAGAATTTCATTTTCTGTTCTAGTTTTTTGTCTAGATTACCTTTCATTGTCCCTGGACCAACAGTGATAGAATTTTTACCGATCTTAGTTGAATCAAAATTTTTCATATCTAGTATTATTCCATCATTTAATGCACTACCCACAAGCCCAGTACCTGCACCGCGTACAGTAACTGACATTTTGCTCTTTTTAGCAATCTTGATGGTGTTAATTACATCTTTTTCATTTTTTGGTACTACTATTATTTTTGGAATCATTTTATATGAGCTTGAATCAACTGAATAAAATTCTCTAAATGCTTTATTTGAGAATACTTCTCCTTGAATTGTTTTCAGTAGTTTTTTGTGAATTGATTTTTTCATGTGGCGAATCTAAATTTTGATTCTATAGTAATCCCATCTTTCAGGATCAAATAAAGTGACAAACTCTGCTTGTTCTTTATCTATTCTTGCTCTAATGACATCGCGTAACGCAAAACTTGTCATATACATGTATTTCATAGAGTGGCATTGCATGATAAACATGTGGCGCATCTCGCTGCCCCCCTTTAATCCCCAATATCCCATCTTAAGCGCCAGGGGTTCTAAAAATACTGTATTTCCTATACCGTAATTTTCGTCTCTGATTTCTTCACGTAATCTGTATTTCTCAAGTGGTCCTCCCTTTGAAAATCCTATAATTTCACCATTTTTGTTATTTAGTCTTAATGTGTTGATGATTATTTGTGGATCTTTAATTGATTTCTCAAAATTTTCTTTTTCAAATTGTAATGGTGTTGGTAATTCCATGAATATCTCATATAGTATTTTGATAAATTTAGGATCTTTTCTTGTTGACATACATTCTATTGTTGGAATTAGTTTGAGATTTTCATAGGAGTAATTTGCTTGAATCGTAATTTCTTGCTGTCTTATTTTCATAAATGACAATACTGTATCAAAAAAATTCTTCCTCATTTCTTTAGGTAGTATTTTTAAAATGCTTTTTACCATATCTGTTTCTTTATTTAATAATTCTTCAAAATATGCAACTGCACTTCTTATAATTAATGAT
>JAOTYR010000102.1 GCA_029861785.1 Candidatus Nitrosopumilus sp. | reverse complement strand
TCTGGAAAAAAAGAAAATAGATCATATAGAGACAGAGATGATTCTGGAAGAAAAGAAAATAGATCATATAGAGACAGAGATGATTCTGGAAGAAAAGAAAATAGATCATATAGAGACAGTAGAGACTCGAAGCCAAATAAAAATAAAAAGAGAAAAAAGTTTGGAAGAAGATAACGAAGAATTTTTTTGGATAAAATCAGAGGGGCAAAATAAATTAGCTACTGAAAATTTAGTCAAAGGAAATCAAGTTTACAAAGAAAAATTGATTACAAAAAAAGGAATAGAATATAGACTTTGGGAGCCATTTAGAAGTAAACTAGCAGCTGCCATTATGAACGGATTAGAAATATTTCCGTTTAAAAATAAATCAGCTGTTTTGTATCTTGGAGTTTCAACTGGAACTACTATTAGTCACCTTTCAGACATCGTTGGACCAAGTGGGATTATTTTTGGCGTAGAACATGCAAGTAGAGTTGCAAGAGATTTTTTAGATAGAGTAGCTTCATACAGAAAAAATATTATTCCAATTTTACAGGATGCAAGAAAACCAAAAGAGTATTTTTCAGTTTTTGGTAAAGTAGATATCATTTATGTAGATATTGCTCAACCTGATCAAACTGAGATAGCAATTTCCAATTGTAAAATGTATCTCAAAAAAAAGGGTTATTTGTTTTTAGTAATTAAGACTAGAAGCATAGATGTTACAAAGCCACCTAAACAAGTCATTGATGAAGAGATACAAAGGATGAAAGATAATTTTGAGATTTTACAAACTATTGATCTTCATCCGTATGATAAAGACCATGCAATAGTGATTGGTGAATTTAAGGGTTAATTTTTACCAATAATTTTTTGCGTGGGTTTCCAACTTTTTCGCACAAAATCAGGCATGGTTTTTTGTTTTTTGTAGTATTTTCTGACAAAATCAATAGTTTTAGTATCTGATGGATATCCACTTCCAATATCATGTACCTTGCGAAGACGACTAATCGATTTATCTCTAGCAACTTTTGCAATTATTGATGCAGCAGAAACAACTGGAAATCTAGAATCCGCATGGTGATGAGAATAAACCTTTTGGTTGTCGGATAGTCGGGAAATTTCTTTTCCAAATCTTTTTGGGTTCACATCACATGAATCCACGTAAGAGGAATCAGGATCAAGTTTTGATATAACTTTGGCCATATATTTTGCTTCAAGTTTGTTTAAACCATGTTTTGTGACGCTAACGTCAATAGATTTTGTTGATATTCTTACAACATAATAAGAATCCACAAGTGAAATAATTTTTTTGTATAATTCTTCACGTTTTTTTGCTGTGAGTTTTTTGGAATCTTTAACTCCTAGTGCGGTTAGTTTTCTTATTTTGGTTTTATCCAATGAAATACCTGCAATGACAAGAGGTCCTAACATTGAACCTCTGCCAGCATCATCTATCCCACAAATTTGCATAAAATTCGTTAAAGAGTACAAGTATTAAACCATCATATGTTTATTAGAATTAGAGCAACAATTGCATATTTCAAATGAGTCATTTCAAGAAATTATAGAAGGTCAAACTAAATTGGTAGTTCCGGAAAAATCTATTACTTCTACAGTGCCTCCAAAAGAACCGGCGTTTTTTAATCCCAAAGCAAAGTTAAGTAGAGATTTTTCAATTATTGCATATGGTGCTTTCTTAAAAAATTTTGAAGGGCCAAAAAATTTTCTAGAAGGATTATCAGGGATTGGTGCAAGAGGACTCCGTGTTGCAAATGAATTAAAATTAGATAATGTCATAATAAATGACTTAAATCCATCAGCTTTAGACTTAGCAAAACATTCTAAAAAATTAAATATTTTGGAAAATGTTAATTTTTCTGAAAATGAAATCTGTAGATTTTTCAGCGAATACTCAACAAAAGGAAGAAGATCTTCTATTGTAGATATAGATCCGTTTGGATCTCCAGCCCCATTTTTTGATTGTGGTTTAAGAGCAACTATTCATGGAGGTCTTTTGTCTTGTACGGCTACGGATTTACAAGTGTTAAATGGGCTTTTCCAAAATGCTTGCAAGAGAAAATACGGAGGAGTTCCAATAAGAGCCGAGTACGGAAATGAAATTGCAATTCGTCTTATTCTTGGTTGTCTCAGAATAGTTGCAGGACGTATGGGATTAGAGATTATTCCTCTTTATGTTGAGAGTAATTTCCATTATTATAGAACATATGTTAAAGTGCATAAAAAACCCGACCAAGAAGAAAATTTAGGGTATATCACGCATTGTAAGAATTGCGGTCATCGAAAGATAATTTTAGAAAAAAATAATCTTTGTGATATTTGTGAATCACAAAATAATATTGCAGGACCGTTATGGATTGATAAAATTTTTGATAAAAATTTTATCAAAAACATGATTTCAAAGATTTCTGAATTGAATGTAGATAAAACATGTGAAAAATCTTTGAGGAAATGCCTTGCAGAATCAGATATGCCTGGATTGTATTTTACCTTAGATGAAATTGCGTCAAAAATGAGAGCATCACCTCCTAAACTGAATGATGCAATTAATAAATTACAAAAAAATGGATTTCTGGCAAGTCCAACTTCATTTAGTCCAACTGGTTTTAGAACTAGTGCAAACATTAAGGAAGTAATTACCGTATTTTCAAACTAGCCAGTATAGCCTAGGCATACATAGTATAGCTCGCTACTTTGTTTTCTGCTTGCAGGGGGTTTTGTTAAATTTATTCTTGAAAATTTTTTCTTTATAAAATCTCTAAACTCCATTGAATATTCACCATCAAATACCTTGAAAACCGCATTTCCCTTATGCGAGAGTACCTTATCCATAATTTTTGTACAGTCATAATTCAATGAAATTTGTTTTGCGTGATCAACTGTCCAATTTCCAGAGACATGTGGAGAAAGATCACAGATTACAGCATTGACTTTTTGACCAAAATATTCCAAGATTTCATCTACAATGGATTCATCTTCAATATTTCCACGTATTATATAAGAGCCAGGTATTTCTTCAACATATGATAGATCAACTCCCATCACCTTTCCCTTATTTCCAGAAAGTTTGACTGCCATTTGAGTCCAACCTCCGGGAGCACATCCTAAATCTAGTACATAAAAACCAGGACCAATTAGACGATATGATTGGTTTAACTCTTTGAGTTTGTAAGCCGCTCTACTACGAAATCCTTGTTCATGGGCTAGATTCCTATAATAATCACGTCTTGCGTCTTGTAATCTCATTTAGCTTTCGATGTTTTTTTTACTTCTGCAATTACCCAATCCTCAATTAACTGACAGGTTCTAGGGCTAATCTCTCCATCAACTGAACATTTTTGTTCTACTGGACAAACAAGACAGGGAGCATTTTCAATTGATTGAGTACTGATTGGAGTTTTCTTTAAAATTAGTTTGTAGGTCCATCTACCTTTTTCAAGTAGTTTTTCTCGATATATTGTTCCCATTCTTTCTAGTTTCAATGCAAGACGGGAACCATCTCTACTTGTAAGTTTGAGTTTTTTCCAGAGTTCACTTTGTAACATTCCCTCTGATTCTTTTTCAGCTAAAATATCGCATACACGGGCAGTCAGTCTTTCCATGTCAACTTTTTCTATCTGAAAATTTTCAATTTCGTTATCAGTTAATTGTTCTTCTAACTCTTCCTCCAATGTTTTTTCTTCTTCTCGTTTAATTTCTTCAAGTTCTTTTTTTGTTAGTTTTTTTGCTTTAGCTGGTTTTTCTTCTACTTTCTTTGTAGTCTTTTTTGCTTTAGCTGGTTTTTCTTCTACTTTCTTTGTAGTCTTTTTTGCTTTAGCT
>JAOTYR010000033.1 GCA_029861785.1 Candidatus Nitrosopumilus sp. | reverse complement strand
CAATGAAAATTCATCGTCTCCTTCTATACCTCCGATATTAAAAATCCATTCTGTTGCATTGGTAACAGTATGTGTAATAATAGATACTGGCGATTCACCTGTTCCAAACAAATCTTGAGGGAAAGTAATAATTATTAAAATTAAGGAAATAGCTAATGCGCTGAGAGCAAAAAATTGGAAAAAGGGATGGCCCTGTTAAGGAGAACAAAGTGTGGGAAGTAAACACCAAGAACAAAGATGATGCCATTATTCCGGTAATATATCAGCCTAGAATGGATGACATGAAGAATTTTCTCCGTCAGGTACATTGTTACCCATTAAGGGCAGGAGAGGTTGAAGTTACTCTTGTTTTTAATGATGAACATCTTAGAAGGAACAAGGGTGTTGATTGGATATACCGAATTTTCAGAACGCTTAGATATGGAAGAACTAGAGATGTTGAATCCTTTAAAATTCTAAAAACATCCAATAAGTTTTCTTTCCCAAATATTTACAGTGAAGAACAAAAAATAGATAAAGATGATCAACATGCTGATGGAAAACCCGACATAAAATACTATTATGACAGTTATAAACATCCAATAGTCTTCGTGAATACAGCTAATCACGCTTTAAAGGATGGAGATAATAATCATGAATTGTGGAAATTTGAATATGCAGCATGGGAAGAATTCACGCCCATACATTTCGGGAATTTAGACCGGACTGAACTTGATGGTTTATCCGGTTTAAAGAGTCTCAAAGATTCGATTGAGTTAACATGGAAACATATGACAACCAAAAACAATTCCGAACAAGGGTCGTAACTTGAATGTCGTAATCATTCTTAAATTTAATGAGATTAATAGAATATTATGATAATAGCATTCTCCGATACGCATCTTAAATATTATTACGATATAAAGCAAAAAAAAGAAAAATCTAACTCTGGTGAGTTACTTTCTTTTTTGCAATCAAACCTTTGTCAGGAATTAGGGCAAGACGACGATCTTGTGTTGCTAGGAGATATATTTGAATTTTGGAGAAGGAAAAATGTAGATGCAGTTCTCGAAAGTGGGGAAATCCTTAGCGAATTATATCACCTTAAAGAAGATAACAAGGTACCGATTCATTATATTCAAGGAAATCATGATTATTCTATCTTAGGCTTGTATCAAAATTCCAAAAAATACCCGTTTGAGGTAACTCCTGATTGGAGATATCAATCAAAGGATGATGGTACAGATTACTATTTTGTACATGGATACCAATTAGCTGTATTTTCAAATTATGAACCGCTTATGAATGTTGAAGATTATGAAAATATTTGTCAATCCCTTTGTGAAAGATCAGGTGATACTATTGGAACGATAATGAGTACTGCTTACTCGATTCCAAAGAAACTTTTACATTTTTTGGAAAATTTCGAGGAATCAATAAAACCAGAAGAAAATAAAATTGATCCTTTGAAGAAATTAAAAGAAAAAATAGATGAAATTATGAAGCCTGCAGATGGAGATGAAAGAGAGAAAGAAATGGATGCGGTGAAAAATTTAACTACTTCTCCCTTGGCTCGAAGCTTTTTTTTGGGAATGAAACCTGAAGAATTTTTGATTTTTGGTCATACCCATAAACCATTTTGTAATATAGAAAAAAAAGTTGCAAATACTGGTTCTTGGGTAGGAGATGGGGATAAAGTCAACACATTTGTCCAGATAGATTCAGAGAAAGTAGAACTTAAACAATGGAAAGATGGTAAAGTGGTGCCATTTCCTTGTGAAGGATAAATTTGTTTGAAAGTGCCCGCTACTTTACCAGGGATAGAATGTGGATCAAAGGTTCAAAAAATAGAAACAGTTCTTGGATTTCATTGAATTTTATTTCTCAAGGACTTTGGTTTGTTTTTATTCGTAATGGCGGTTATACATCAAATTTATGTATTAGTTTATTAGGCATATTTGTTTCAAAACAAGTTCCCATTATCCTATCAGAATTTTTTCAAATTTTCTATTACCCCAAAACCATATCTAAATTCTGTAAAATCCAGCGTTCAGAGGAGATGTTACCACGGGGGGATTGCATATTTGGTTCAAATCCTCTCTCAAAAAATAATTTCAAATCCTAATTTAATTAGAAATTATGTCACCCGTTATATTCATACACTTTGTAAACCTCTCCAGTAAGTCTGGAGCGATACTTCCATTCATTTTTTTCCCAATACTTCTCTTGAAAATTTTCTTGAGTGGAAGGGTGTATTCTTTGATATACGTCTTGACCAATTAGAATTTGATTTGGTTTTGCCATTGCTTGAATTTTGGAAGCAATATTCATCACAGGTCCCATTAAATCAACATGTGAGGTGGTTTCATTTGCACCATATCGGACAACAATGCTTTGTCCATAATCAACTCCAATTTTTACCATTAAATCAGGATAATCATATTGATTTAAAATTGGATTTATTCCCTTTTCTATTACAGTTATCATAGATTTTGCGCAATTTACCGCATTGTCTGATACAAGCAAAGTGTTTTCTTCAGCATTAAAATAACCTATTACGGCATCACCAACAAATTTTAGTACAAATCCTTTATGTTGTCGAATTACTGATGCCATTTCTTGGGAAAAAGAGCTGATTATAGTTGCAAGCTTTTCTGCAGGTAATTCCAGTGTCATAGTAGTCGAACCAACTAGATCTACATACAGTGCAACAATATTGATTTTTTTAAAAACATGTGATCTTAGAAACTTTTCAGATTCATTAGTGATTCCTGTATACTCATATCCTTTTTTTAGTGCTCCCCAAACACGTTTTTGAGTTTCCATAATCATTGTTTCAGAGTCAATTACAGGTTCTCCTTTTTTTCCTAGAAGTAAATCTACAACATCAGGGGACTGGTTTTCAGTATCAGTATTATCTGAGGACATCTCTGAATCCACACCATAAAAGGCATTTTTGAATCTATTCTAAGGGAAAATCTACTTCACAGATAGTGCATTTTCCTCGAATTCCAGCATATTTCTCGTGAAAATACACAGTAATTTTGGAGTAGCATATACTACAAATGAAACCTTCATCTGTCATTTACATTGGAATACATGTTTCTCATTAATAGCACTTTTAGGGTGTAAAGTTTAAGGACTGCAAAAATTCGGTATTTTTGTGCGTCTTGGTACTAGGTCTTCTAATGAATTCATCCAGAATTTAAACAAAAGAAATGAAGATATACAAAAATTATTTCTTGATAGAATAAAAGAAATCACAAACGCTATAGAAATCAAGGTAATGCTAGGGGATGCCACTATCACAGAACAGAAAACTTTTGATCCTCAATTGGTTCGACGTTATTACGAAAATTTTATCAATAATTTGAAGGGATGGGCAATCCAGGAAGTTTCAATTTCAAACAACGAGGATCTTAGAAGAATTTTTACAAAATTTGAGATTAAAGAGGGCAATTATCTAATTTCAGGACATTTATCATTGCAATACCATGTGTTATTATTTTACAAACCAATTCAGAGAGTGATTGAGGCCCAAAAAGAACTTGCAGAAATTATAGATTTAACAAAAAATAAAGAGCAGCAGTTGTCTGATAACAATGATCAGCTTGTATTGGATAGATTAAAGGAAAGAGGGTACAAAGATTATGATCATCAAAAATTATTTGAAATATTTTTTGAAAATGACAAGCTAAGAGAGGAGATTTACAAAGAAATTGAAACAAAATCTGGTACAAATTTCCAAGATTTGCTTAAACACAAAACAGAATTGGTAAAAGAATTAGATAATTTACTAATTGAAACTTATCAGACTAGCCCAGTTTTAATTGATGATGCAAAATTAGTTACAGGGGAGGAAGGTTGTCTTTGTACTTTTGATATCGAATTTGTAAAAGATGGAATAAAAGAAGGATTGTTTGACCCACGTAAAATATCAGATCAAATAAAAAAAAATATAGGAAATCACATAGATGAAATTTCAAAATTTATTAAAACCAGTTAAAAAATTCAAAAAATTAACCGAACATAAAAAACACATTTTGAATGCATTAAACAAGCCCAAAATAGAGTAGATTTTAATTTTGCAAAATTTTGCCTTATAGACATTCATAAAAATTGATTAAAAATGTAAATTTTCGATGGAAGAAGTAAAATATATCGGGAATGTAGCAACATCTCAAATGAATCCAACATATGAGGACATACAAAAAGCAAATTCTGCAAAAAGTGAAAAAATTAGAAGAACGCCGATAATTTACTCTCCAACATTTAGTCTTTTAACTGAATCAAAGGTATATCTTAAATCCGAATTTCAACAAAAAACAGGAGCATTCAAAATAAGAGGCGCTTACTATAAAATTCAAACCTTAACTGATGAGGAAAAACAAAAAGGAGTGATTGCCGCCTCTGCTGGAAATCATGCGCAGGGGGTAGCTTATGCTGCAAATGCTGAAAACATATCATGCACAATTGTAATGCCAAAAAATGCATCTCCTGCAAAGGTTTCTGCAACCAAATGGTATGGTGCAGATGTGGTTTTAGAGGGAACTAATTATGACGAGGCATCTACAAAAGCCAAAGAAATTTCAAGGGAAACAGGTGCAATACTAATCCACGCTTTTGATGATCCTGAAATTATTGCAGGTCAGGGAGTAATAGGTTTAGAAATTTTAGAAGAACTACCAGATGTTGAGGAAGTATATGTCCCAATTGGAGGAGGAGGACTAGCAGCTGGTATCCTAATTGCAATTAAAACCACACATCCAAATGTAAAAGTAATTGGAGTTCAATCTAGGTCATTTCCCTCCATGCATGATTCATGGAAAAATGGTGCCCTAACTAGTGTCGGAGGAGCAAGAACCATTGCAGATGGAATCTCCGTTAAAGTTCCAGGACAAATTACCTTTTCAATAATTAATGAATTAATTGATGATATTGTTTTAGTAGATGATTCTGAAATAATCAAAGCAATGTTCTTGTTAATGGAAAGAATGAAGGTAGTAATTGAACCAGCAGGAGCCGTAGGATTAGCCTATTTGATTTCTCACAGACCATCTCCTGGAAAAAAGGTCGTATCCATTTTGGCAGGCGGTAACATAGACATGTACTTACTAGGCCAAGTAGTGGACAAAGGACTTGCCGCAATGGGGAGATTACTAAAAGTATCAGTTTTACTGCCTGACAGACCCGGAGCGTTCAAGGAGATTGTAGATGAAATCAGCGCGGCCAATGCAAATATTGTCGAGGTAGTTCATGATCGGCTAAGCTCTAATATCAATGCAGGTTCTGCATCAGTTACACTAAGTTTAGAGACTGCAGGAAAAGAACAGTCAGATAACTTAATTGAAACATTTCAAAAAAAGAAGATTCAATTTCAATTACTTACTTGAATTTTTTTTCAACAAATTTAGAAAGGCCATGTTTTTTTAGTTCATCAGATTCTTTTATCACGGACTTGTGTTGAGTAATTTTTTGTTTCTTTAATTTTGTTTTAAGTGCAGGAAATTCATTTGCTAAAATTTTCATGGCATAAATTCCTGCATTTGCTGATTTGTTTATTCCAACAGCAACGACAGGAGATCCTGTCGGCATCTCTGAGATAGAAAGTAGGGAATCTAACCCTCCAAATGCAGAAAATTTTGTATTGCCAGTTTTTCTTGCTTGTTTGTCATTGTAAACTAGAATTGGAACTCCAATAACGGGAACTATAGTGTGAGATGCTATCATTCCAGGTAAATGTGCTGCCCCACCCGCACCTGCAATAATTACTTTAAATCCCATTTTTTCGGCGTGTTGTGCATATTCTGATAATCTAGCTGGAGTTCTATGAGCCGATACTATCTGATCTTCGTGTTTGACTTGAAACTGATCAAGAATTTCTGCGGCTTCTTTCATAATTCTACTATCAGAACTAGAGCCCATAATGATTCCAACAATAGGCTTTTTTGAATAACTCATATTCACAAATAAATTATATACTTATCTATTAAAGTTTAGAGTCAACAGAGATTAATTCTTTTTTTATTTTTAATATGACATTATTTTTGGAAAGAGAAGAATTTAAAAAATAATTAACCTTTGTTCTTTTTTGAAGGTGGGTTTACATAGTTTCCATAAATGTAATACCAAGGATCCATATTCACTTTACTCAAATGATCTTTAATTTCATTTGAATATGAAGAATCAAATGAATCATTGAGATTGTTATTATTTGGAAGGTTTTCTTTTTTTGCTGGTCTATCTGTCATGGTGAATTCATCTCCTTTTGAGACTATACACCGGATAGGAGTGTTTGAATCCAATAGAGAATCCCTTTAATTCTTTGAATTTATAATTGTCAAATTGTTTTACCATGCAATATAAATCCCCACCAATTACTGCACCGTTTGATTCAGCTGTATGATTTATTTTGGCACACATGTTCACTGGAGGGCCTATCAAATCACTTGATAATGAATTATTTGTTTTCATAATAACAACTCTGCCATAATCCGAACTTACACGATAATTCAAGCATGGCAATCCTTCTTTTTTTGAATTTTCACATATGATATCATGTTCATCAATCATTTTTAGACTACATTCTAGACATCTCGTTAACCCATGGATTGTAGATTTTGATGATTCTGGAAAATAATACAAAAGACCATCTCCTTGATTCTTTATCACAACTCCCCCAAATCTTGGGATAATTCGTCCCATTGAATTTAAGAAAATTTCATAATACTTGCACCATTCCATTTCATTCATCTTAGAAGAAATCTTTGTAGACTCTACCATATCTACAATTCCAACACAATAGCTATTTGCTAATCCTGAAAAAGCAACCATATAGTCTGCATTATTCATGGTTTGTTTTTCAGCATCTATGGTCTGTTCTGAATAGTTGTAACTGAATTTATCTAAATTAGATATGTTCTTTCCCCCCCATATGTAAGCAAATGAATCATTTAAGTTTTTAGCATATTATTATAATTATTTGTTAATAATACGATAAAATTTACAATTTCAGGCATTTAAAAAATTTTTTTTGATGCAGAGCTGTAATTGAGATGTCACCTCAAAGATCTGTGTTTTGGTAGTGTAATTCACATCGTTATGGAAAAGTTGAATTGGACATACCAGCAATGGTATCTTTATGTCATCTTATCTCTATTAATCCATTAATCTTGGAAACAACAAGTATCGTACGCGATACTAAATTTGTAACGATAATTTTTTGTATCTCAACACTTTTTCTGCAAAATTTTCCACATACCTGCCACTTACTAGAAGGCGTGTATCTGATTCTTTCTGATTTACCTTGATAAAATTAATAACCTGCCGATGTAGTGTTTTACGCTTTTCTAATCCAATAGCATCCTAAAGACAATCTACCAAACTAACAAAACTGTCATTATCAAAATTTTCTAAAAATTTCTCTAGAGGATTAAATGTTTGCGCATATACGGTTACAATAATTTAGTGACTTGAAACCAAACTGAATAAAAAAACTAGAGTGATAGTTACAACAAGAAATCCATGCTTCCTAATTATTGGAGAATTCTACACCATTTTATTACGCATCTTCAAATAGAAAACTATGCTAAAATAGAATTACCAAGTACTGCAACAATAACTAGATAGAGAGTTTTTGAAAAAAGTTTCTATATACAATATAAAGTCATTTTTGACTTTAAAAAAATATTATATTAATAGAATTATGAACTATCTAGTCTATATTAGATAATCCATGCTAGATGTTTCACAACTGGTTATTACTATGCGGTATAGTTGAATAATGAAAATGTCGGGAATAAGAATACGCAATTGCAATGATTGTAAGAGGATGAATTGTGTTGAGGGGTGTTTTTGTGATTGCCATATGTCTTCTAATAATTGGAAATAATTTTGTAAAATAAACTCTAATCATAAGGCTGGTCACAACAAGCTTTTCAGGAATAATTGTTAAATTTCTATTTATCAACTTTCAGTAAAAATTATATTCTATCTTTTGTTTTTAATTTTCTAGTTTGGCTAAAGCTTGATGAAGTATGATTTGTTGAAGAATGATTATTAACAAAAAAACTGAAATCAACTCAATATGGGCTCAATTGAACCAATTTTTGAGAACAAAAAATAAATGAGAAAGGCCTACAAAAAAACACTAGATATTTTTAATCCTCATCTAATCAACTTGCATGAGTAAAATTTTAGGAATTATTGGAGGGGGTCAACTTGGAATGATGATTGCAGAGGCTGCAAAAAAAATGCCATATTATATTTTGAAGGTAATAGTACTTGATCCAACAAAAAATTGCCCGGCAGCCCAAGTAGGAGCTGAGCAGATAATTGCTGATTTTAAAGATGAAAAAGCTATTCATGAGTTAGCTGAACGATCCGATATCATCACCTATGAAATCGAATCAGGTAACAGCGATGTGTTAAAGTCAGTTCAGAGCAAAGCTGAGATAAATCCATCTCCAGATACATTGAGGATAATACAAGATAAATTCTTGCAAAAAACATTTCTATCTGAGAATAACATTCCTACAGCAGAATTTCTCCAGATAAACTCTATTGAAGATTTACATCAAGGATTAAAAAAATTTGGATACCCATCTTTGTTAAAGGCAAGACGTGATGCATATGATGGAAGAGGAAATTACAAGATAACATCTTCGGAGGATATTCAGAAAGCTCATGATTTTTTTAAAGATCAAAATTTAATGCTTGAAAAATTTGTTCCGTTTAAAATGGAGGTATCAGTTATTGCTGCAAGAAATACTAAAGGCCAAATTACGACATATCCCCTAGTTGAAAACATGCATGAAGACAATATTCTCAGAGAGACCATAGCTCCTGCAAGAGTGCCTACAATAGTCTCAGCCAAATCAAAAGATATAGCAAAAACTACTATGGCAGTCCTAAAAGGAGCTGGCGTCTTTGGAATTGAAATGTTTGTGACTGAAAATGATCAAATTTTGATTAATGAAATAGCTCCAAGAGTTCATAATTCTGGCCATCACACTTTACAATCCTGTGAAACATCCCAATTTGAACAACATCTAAGAGCAATATTGGGTTTAGAATTAGGTAGCGTAAAACTGGTACATCCAACTGTAATGTATAATATTTTAGGGTCAAAAAAGTTTCAAGGAGAATACATCCCAATTGAGATTACAGATGAAGATATTTTTCTTAAAATGTACGGAAAAAAAATATCAAAGCCATTACGAAAATTGGGACACATTAATTTAGTAGCAAAACAAGGTGAATCAACAGAAGACCTGTTACAAAAATTAGCTGTTATTAAAGAAAAAGTACGGGTTAAGCAATTAACCTAAAAAACAATTTGAGACATTATAGGTTAGATTTGACAAAAGTTTATGATATAATGACTCCTTATTCTTTAGGATGTTGCGGTTTTTGTGCCTACAGAGAGGCATTCTATTTTACTGGTAGTCGTTAAAAAGAAAAGACTAGGACTCTGGCCAGTCATATTTACTTAAACTGTTTTGTCCTCTATATCCTGCATTTCTATCATCCCAAATTAGAATTGCCGATTTTTCATCCCAAATACCACATAATAGTTGTAAATCATCATCAGTCAATCCCAATTCTGAATGTTCTCGTAATTTCATTTGAGACATGCTATATGCATGTTCAAATACCCTATTGCTTGGAGTTTTCAGAGTTGATAGAAAATTAGAATATTAGCTAACCAGACTTAATGTTTCAAAACATCCTACTTAACCCATGATGACAACAAATGGCGAAAAAATTCGAGATTACTTGGAAAATGTCTCATACGAACTATCGTTGGGATGTACATACAATGGTCACAGATACTCCCAAATTGGGACTATATCTTGTATAATATGTGGTAAAACAAAGAGGGATTACAACACAAAATCTTCAAACCCATACAAAATTCAAATCCTTCCCAAAAAATAATTTTAAATTATAAAATTAAAATTGGGCAATGTGCATTTCTAAACACATTTTCGACTGTACTGTGATAATGTTGTTTTTCATAATGCGAGGAGATTTTTGTTCTGGTCATTATTATTAGATCTACATTATGTCGTTCTGCAAATTCAAGAATTTTGATGGATGCCAGCCCATTTTTGACAATTTTAGAACCGTAAGAAATATCATGTTTTTTGGCAAATTTTTCTAATTGTAGGTGTTGTTTTTCTACTATCTTGCATTCTTTTTCAAACTCTCGTTTGCTTGTTTTTGTTTTAAAAAATCCAAATGTGGGTCGCTCTTCCAAACAAGTAAGAACCGTAATCTTTGCCTGAATGGAATGTGCAAGAGATATTGCTTTCCTAAATGCTTTCTCGCTTCCTGTTGCTCCATTGTATGGAACTAAAATATGCTCAAAAGTCTTAGTCATTTCTTTTCTGCGTCTATCATTAATACAGGACAAGAGGTGTTTTCAACAATTTTTCTTGATACACTTCCTAGAGTTAGAAGACCTTTGATCCCTTTTAGCTTTCTTCTTTTTGCCATAACAATCAGATCGATTTTCTGATTTTTTACAATTTTCAAAATTTCTTCAGCGGCTAATCCAGTCACTACTTTTAGATGAGATTTTATTTCATTTTTTTGGCACATTTCTACTCGTTTAGTCATTTCTTTTTCCATGGCTGTTTTCATCTCTTTTGTTATCTTTGCGAATTCTCTTTTGATTTTAGCTATTTGTGATGCATGAAGCGAAAAGACTGGAGCATGTGGAAAGTCCTCTATTATATGAAGTAAAATTATTTCAGATGAAGATGATTTTGCGATATGGATTGCATGTTTGAGAGCCAAATCTCCTGCAGGAGTACCTGCATGAGGAACAAGAATTTTTTTGTACAATGTGGTTATTGAATATTAGTATTATATAATGGCATACAGAAATTATCACAATTTAGAATGCAGTTGAATTACTAGATTTTTTATCCTTCCCAAAAAATAATTTCAAAATTTAATTTCATATAAACAAAAAGAAAAGAGAATTACTCTTTGTTGGACCTAAACTTTACCAGATAGATTCCTACGCCTGCAATGCTTGCAACAGTTGGAATCATCCATACTGCGCTTGATGTCAATCCTGCAATCATTAATGCAGATGTATCAAGTGACAAGAGTTGACCTGCTACTGATGAGCCTGTAGGTTCACAAAATACTTGCAAATCAAAGCCCGTTTGTTGAACCTGATTTGGATCTTCGTGCATTACCGTAAACTCCATCGTGTATGAATATTCGTCTTCTACAGTTGCAACTGCATTTTGCCCTGCCCATGTGGTAAATCCAATGTCCTCTGAGGTTTCATTAAAGAGCAGATGTTCTTTTGCATTGGGAGTGTTACTTGGATTAACCCAAAACTTTACGTTTACACTACCTTCAGTTGTTGCTCCTCCATCAGTAGTACAAACTATGTTTTCACCAAGAAAGTCAACCTCTGAATGAGTGAATAGTAGAGTACCTGTGGTTGGAGAACCTGAGAGACAAAGATGATCCCCTTCTGCATGTAGCATGGTATCCGTTCCTTGAGAATCTTTTGTTAATGCCAAAATAATTGAATTTAGGTCACACACATCATTTACACCTATTGGCGAGATAATTCCATCTGTGTCTGATGTATCACATGCTTCATTGTCGACACATACGACAGGTCCTGAACCATCATCGATGGTCAATTCAAATGCAAATACATCCATCGCTTGTCCTACTCCTAACAAAATCACTAAAGTCATTATAGGTAAAGTTTGAAATAATTTTGTCGGTGTTTTCTTTGTTAAAAAAGTCATTATTGTCTTAAAAGAAATATTACATTAATACAGTTATGAAAGGTCCAGTCTAGATTACATAGTCTATTTTTTACCTTCTGTGATTATTCTCATCCTTCCCAAAAATAATTTCAAAATAGATTTGATCTTATGATTTCTGACTTTGCCACCATTCTGAAAAATTGGTACATTTGTTTTGAGAATTGAGAGTTACCTGAAAAATACCATCGAGTTTGACATGTACATTTCCAGGTTGGCGCAAAAAAGATGCTGAAAAGTGAGCAATTCCTACGTAATTATTTACTGAAACGATTTTGTATTTAAAAGAAATGTCTTTTTGAGTCTTAGATATCCCTTCCCAGTACAGAGTAATAGCATTAATCCCTTCAAGAGGGGATGAAAACGGTTTTTAGAATATTTTGCATCTTTAGCAAATAATTCTCTAATCAGTTCTGGCTTACGCTGTGTCCATGCTTTGCTGTACATCTGCAACCAATCATTAAAGGAGGAATTATCAATATTTTTCAAAATTTAGTACAAACTTAAAAATTTTGGAAAACAAAAGTAATGTAGAACGTTATTTTCAGAATCAAAACTCATTTCTCAAACGACCTTTTGATTTCACTAACTGATTTTAACTGCTCAGAGTACTCTTTTTTCGAGTCTGCCCTAATATCACATACAATATGATTCAGACCAATTTTTTGATATTCTTGAATTTGTGAGATTATCTCATCCATACTACCAACTAATCTTAGTCTTGCACTTCCATCTGTTCCCGTATAATGGGATTCAATTTTTTTATTTGCAGTAAAATTAATTCGTAAAGACCAGATGTAATCACGTTTTTTCATTTGGGTGATCTCTTGCATGCCAGAGAGGTATTGTTGGGGGGATATGCCAACTGGATGCCATCCATCGCCCATTAATGCAACCCGTTTCAGTGCGCCCTTTGATTGTCCTCCAATCAATATCGGCGGTCCATTATCTGATACTGGCATTGGTTTGCAAGAATAACCTTGTTTTGAATATTTACCTGTCCACATTTTTCTCATGATCTCGATGTTTTTTACAATAGTTCTTGTTCTGTTTTTAAAATCCTGTCCAAGTAAATCAAATTCTTTTTTGTTCCATCCTATTCCTACTCCAATTATTACTCTGCCATCAGACAATGAATCCAATGTTGCAATCTGTTTTGCTAAAACAAATGGATCACGAAGAGGAGCTATAATTATTGATGAGCCAAGCTGAATAGTATTAGTAATTGATGCTAAAAATCCTAATGTCGTAATGGTTTCAAAGACTCTAGTCCAAGGATCGTTATTCTTTGGAACAATGATATGATCAGATAGCCATATAGAATCCAATTCATAATTTTCAATCTCTATTGCAGTATCTTTTAGAAAGCTACGAGAAGCAAGTTGTCCGTAATTTGATAGAGAGATGCCTATCTTCATGATTAAATTAACAATTAACTAGACTTAACATTTTACCAACTTAAAGATCAAGAAAATGAAATTAATTATTTATTTATCAGATATCTTTTCAATTTATCCTTTCCAAAAATAATTTCAGATCAATGAATGGTATTGTATGAATCCTTGAGTATTTTTTTGATTTGTTCCAAGTTTTGGTCAACTTGAAGTTGATGTGTTGTAGGTGATATTTTTCTGTCTTTTTGGATTTTGATAACCAGTGAACTTTCTTGCGGTGCAACATCGGCAAACCATCTGAAGGTCATAGATTTTCCAAAAACAATTCTGTGCATTCTAATATCCTCAACCACGTTTTCTCCTAGTGAAAAGCAATATTTTCTGATCAAATCAAATATTGGTTGAACTTTTTGGGGAATCTGTTTTTTAAAATCCTCATAACTTCGTTTTTGTCCAAAATTAACAAATTCAGCCATATTTCTTATCTATTTGTGATTTAATTTGTACCTTTGGCAAATAGAATTTCAAATCCTATTTGGTAACATATCAACTTAAATTTTTTTACCATTTTTTCTTCTTCTTCAATGTCGCCTTGCAAGTTAAGCTATTTTCCCACAAATCTTTAGCCTCTTCCGAGGAATCAGGACAAAAAAAACAAAAGCAAGCCATGTAGTAAAATTGATTTTGAAAATATAATTAACAGGTTATTGTAAAAATCTAAAATATTATAAATAAAGAAGATGACCCACGAAGATTCCCCCTATCATTTTGATGATAAAAATGAATGCAGATAGGTGTGAAAATTGTCAAAAATTCAAAAAATGAGGTTTTTTATTTTTTATTTGCTGCACAGTTACAATCTGGACCGCAAGTGCAAACACCTGTTTTTTGACAATCACAATTAGAATCAATACAGCCATCATTTTTTGGTGAACATCCACAAGCCATAGTTATAGTTGCAACCTCATGTTATTTAATTACACTTTAAATTCTTCCCTTTGAATTAGAAAACCCTTCCAAAAGTAAGGTGATTTGATTAATTTTGTGTTAGAATATGTAAGTCTTGAGGAGTTTATCGACTGTCAAGAAAAAGAGAATCATTATTTTAA
>JAOTYR010000032.1 GCA_029861785.1 Candidatus Nitrosopumilus sp. | reverse complement strand
CAGATGGACCTGCGTTCAAGTCACTATCTTCAGTAAGTATTACATCTAAAAATATGACAGTTTCATTTAATGATGAAATATATGAATATGTTAATGCCCTTGAACCTGGAACAGAGCTGATTGTGGACTCTGCTCCTCCAGAAATGGTTTGTCCTGAACCTCTAACCTTGGAGGCAGATGTTGTGGAAGGAATTCACTATGACAAATCCAGTAAAAACAATACAGATTCTATAGATGAGTTTGTAGCGTTTGTAAGTTCTAATTCTAAGGATTCAGACAATGGAAATCCAAATAGAGGTTCCGATTTATATTTTGACAATAATCTTCCAACAATCTTGGAAGTGGGAGATACACTGGTATCTTTCAATGCAACTGACGGGATTGGAAATATGGCTTCATGCTCCCAAATTATCATGGTAAAGGATACTATTGCCCCAGAAGTTGTATTGCCGATTGGAGAAATTGCCTTCAATACTACTGCACATGATGATGTCTTTGTGTATAATTTCAAAGAAGAAATTTTAAACCAAGCTACAATATTTGATAGGCATGTGAATTGGACTGACAATACGCCAGGAGAAAAAGCAATCGTATATGATAATGCATCAAAAAGAAGACCTATCTGTTTACCTCATCCTGGAACCGAATTCACTGTAAATGCAATTCCTGTAGGATGTGAAGGTCTAGATAAATTCCTCAATACGGGATTTTCGCATTTTAATATGACTGTGACAGCAAACTCTGTTGTTACCATAGAGGAAACAATAGCTTCGGGATTGACAAGCGGAGATATTATAACAATTCGATTCAGTCATGAGACCAACAAGCCGCCTGCTCAGACCAAAGATGAAATTGACTCATTAATTGATATTGACGGGAAATCTTTAGGTGCAAGTTATAGCGGATATTACCAAAATCCTTCCACTCTTGTAATCACTATAGATGATCCTCTAGGAAATGATTTGACATTTGATGGCAGTACAATATTTGATATTAAAGATGGGGCGCCTCTTCACAGCTCCTCAGGAATCTTGAATAGCTCTTCTAACCCAGTTCCTCTAATTGGAAGCTTTGAGAAATCTCGAAGTCCATTTATTACAGATTTCATTGCAAATGACCCTCAAATGGACGATATTGGAAGTGCAGAAAACGAGGAGGAACAAATGGTAAACATGGAATATTCTCCTGGTGATGTGCTTACAATAAGATTTTCTGACCCCACCAACAGAGCAGGGTATGGAAATGAAATACTTGATAAGGTCCAAATTGATAATTTGTTTGAATTCTCACCACACGAACCAGGTGATGACTATGTGGGTTCATGGATAAATGATAGAACATTTATGTTAACAATAAAAGAAAGAAACACTTACACCAGTAATTTCCCACTAGTAGGGACAACTACTGTTAAAGTGATTGCTCTAAATCTTAAAAATATTGACAAAAACTCTGAACCATCTAATTCTGAATCATGGCATTTACAGGGAAGCTTTGGAAGATTTACAACACTAAAAAATGTAAAACCAGGATTTGCTTTAGCTACTACTCAACCATCTGGAATTGTAACTGAAATTATCTTCCCTGATGGGGGACCATTATCTTCATTGTCACAAATTGATGGTGCAATAGATGTTGATGTAAGTTCTAAATTATCCTCCATAGTAGGAAACACTCTTGATATAAAATCCTCTGATACTTGTGAAGATGGATGTGAGTTGCAGTTTACTTTTACTGAATCAGACCTTCAGGGAACTGAAAGTGGTCGAATTGTAATAGTCCATAACGATGATGAAGATAGGAAAATTGAAGGTGATGAAATTCTAGAAACAAAAATTGAAAAAATAGGTCCAGATACATTTACTGCGATGGCAAAAATATTTTCTCTATCCATTGTGGCTTTGGCAAAATTGAGTGGAGGAGGGGGAGGAAGCGGTGACTCGGCTCCTCCTGACATTCAAGACTTTGAATTTTCTGGAAGCTCAGGAGGGTCTGGTGGATTCTCAGCAAGTGAAATTGGATTCAATAATAATTTAGATCCAATTATTGCAAAAACAGGAAAACCATTCACAATTACTTTAACAATATATGAAAACTCAGGTTTACAGGCCTTCCAACATATTTCACTATACATGAATCTTAGAGGATTAGATGACCAAATACATGAAAGTGACACATACATTAGATGGGATAAGGGATTCCCAGTATCTGTAAGGGATCCACATGGATACTTTGCAGATGCTGAAATTGAGATCTTTGAGGTAGGTGATAAAATCCAGGCTGTCTTTGAATTCAATTTTGCATTACCAATGGAGACATCCGATGTTATTATTAGAACGTGGGATAATAAGAGAAATTCCTGGGATTCAAACTTCCCAGGATTACTTTCTGTAACTGGAAATCCATTTTATAGAGGACCACTTGAAACAATTGACTTGGGAGATATTCTTGGAAGAGAAGCTGCATCTTCCCTAGGTGCTGGTAATGTTACCTCCGCTTTTCCAGAAGATTTCCAAGAAAACTGGAGTGCATTTTCAACGGGAACTGTAACTGATTCTGAGCTTTTGGCACAACTAGGATTAGAAGGTGACTATATTCCAGACTGGTTCAAAGAGACTGCTGCAAAATGGTTTATGGAGGAGAGAATTTCAGAGCAAGAGTTTGTAGACGCGCTAAAATACATGGCAAGTAAGAACATCCTTTTTGCAATCTAGCAACCTATTTTTTCCTGTTACTGCAAATTGAAAAGCTCGTTAACATCTAGGCACAAAATTAAGGCCAGTGTCTAACTTATTTAGCTAGTCTTCCTCCCAGGGCCATCTTTTTGTGTTTTCTAAAATATTTTATTCTAAAATTGCTTCTCATAAAACATTCTCTTGTAATTTTACATTCAACACAGTGATGATTTCTACGTGAGTCTTTTATACAAAGTAAAGAAAAAAAATTGAACAATTTGAAAAATGATTCATGGGAAGTAATAATTGATTATCTTGGGTGATTTTAGATGAAGACTAACGATCAAATCTATTATGATGAAGAATCAACTCCAAGAGAGTTGGAATTCCTTTTAGGAGATCCCTCAAACATACTTTCTAGATTTGGACTTTCTCCAAATCAATCAAAAGTTTTTCTTTACCTTAGCAAATGGGGACCTAAACACGCAGCACATTTATCAAAAAAATTGGATATTCCCAGAACAGAGGTTTATCACTTGGTTAAAATATTACAAAGAAAAGGATGTATTTCTTCAATAAATGAAAAACCAATGAAATACAGCGTAGTGTGTATTGAAAACTTTTTAGAAAAAATGATTATCTTTGAAAAAAACAAGATTAAAAAAAAAGAAGAGACACTTTTTGCAATCAAGAATTTAAATTTGGCAAATAATATTGTTGCTAGCCGTCAATGAATATATCGAAAATCTTCATTTTTGAATATACTAATCCTCTAATATAGAATGTTTATCTACTAAAAAGAGGATTTAGGTTATGCAAACATACATCCTGCTTAATTGTAATACTGGAAGTGAAATTGGATTGATTTCGGAATTAAAAAAATTTCCTGAAGTGTCGGAAATTAATGGAATTTGGGGCAAATATGATATTTTCCTCAAAGTTTGCAGTGATGATCCAGATGGCATAGACAAATTTGTTTCAAAACTTCGTAATCATAAAGAAATCAGTAATACCTATACCATGCCTGTATTATATGGTCAAGGTGGCAGTATTGATGAATTGGAATCAGGAAGAAAATGAAATTTTGTTTATTTTTAAGATTATAATTTAAATAATTGTGATTTCTTATTTTCCAAAACTCTTAAGTCTCAATTTATTAAAAATTTTTTAATGACTGGACAATTTGAGGATAAGATAAACGAATCAGGCCTATCTATTGCTGAATTAATCCAATATTTTAGAGAAAAGTGCAAGGTTTGTGGTCATCATAGAATTATGCATGATTATCTTGGAAAATGTGAAGGTGTAATGAATAAACCATGCAATTCTGGTTGTGATGAATTCCTTGCAGAATAGGCCTTAGAAAATTTCTTGGAATAGGTTCTGATAAGATTAAACCTCTCTAAATAATGTTATTTTGCTTTTTGAGCTAAGGCAAACTGCGGTTGTAATTATTATCCCCAGCAAAATTATTGACATCTCTCCAAATTCAGGCACCACTGTAAACATTATAATTTCTCCTTTTGGACCTATCAACTCTTCTTGATTTTCAGATATTCCAATACCATTTATTATGATAAATATTGATACTGGGTCTTCAGAATTCAATGGACGCGTAAGCAGGGTGGTTAATCCGTTTTCAGAATAAATATCGGAGTTTTCTAAAATCTGCTGATCCAGTTGAGTGATTTTGATTCCATAATTTACATTTGATATTAGCCGGCTATTTTTATCAAAGAATGATAAATTGATTTCCAAGGATTCATTTATTCGAGGTGAACTTGAGATTATCTGAACAATCATATCGCCATTTTCTGTTATGCCCTGAAGCAAGGTCTGATCTTTGTTCCCTGCAGGTGTGGTATCTATGATGCCCGTTGTAGATTCTTCGTGGCTCTCCAAAATTTCTAGCTGAGAGTAGTGTTTACTTCTTTCGATTAATTTTTCTACTCTATCTGGGCCATCGTAAATCCAATAAAAATCCTGATAAAGACTGGCACAAACTCTAGATTCTAAAGAATGTTTGTGATGCTCAAAAAACTTGTCTCCTAATATTTCATATAATGGAAGATTTTCCTGACACCATTCTATTCCATTTTCAGTAAAATATCCATTTAAAAAAAATGGATTTGCATATATATTTTGAGTAGTGAAAATTAAACCCAGTACCAAAATGACTAGTAGAAATACCCCAAAAATTTTGATCAACACACCATCAACTTTGAATTATGATTAATATTTTGCTACTATGTTTTCTTAGAAAATAATTCAGAAAAATCCACTTATCTAAGAAGCCTTTTTGTTTGCAACAATGCCGGCTTTTCCAATTGAACTTATTTTATCTTGTAAATATACATTATAACATAATAAAGAACAAAATTCATCTCTTTGATCTTCCATTTCTCGACCTCATTTTTTACATCGTACCATATTTTATCAGATTTTTGCCATATTATTGATTTAATTAGATTTTCTACCATGATGATTTCAACTATAGTTCTTAGAATTTTCAAAATTTGCTTTCCTTTACCTTTTAGAAACTTGATTTTAATGGTTTCATACTTTGGTAATTTACTAACAGATTCTTTTCATTATGATCCTATTTTCTCCACAATTTCGCTAAATTTCCACGGACCACATTGATTTTTGCCATTATCCGTTCTAAATAATCCCTTTTCATTTAATCGGTTAATAATGTAAGCAGAAAATGGTAATGCTCCAGTTGCACCTGGTGAATTATAGTTTAAGATGTGAAAAGACATAGAGTCATCAATCAAAACCACATCTGGCACAAATTTTCCCTTTTCATCTATTACTGAAGATCTTATTCCAGCAGTACCTTTTTGGGTAATTTTACCTGCATCAATTTTTGGAAGAAAAGTTTTCACTCTATCTATCATTGCAGATTTTGACATTGATGATTGAATTTCATTCATTGCTAGTTCTTGGAATTGCTTATCAAATATTGCTTTTCTTGCTCCAGATCCAAGCATTTCTAACATTTTAGGAATAAACTCTTTGAGATTTTCTGATCTTTTGTATCCGTATGGACTAAACACTGGAACTGCATTTGGTCCAATCTCACAAGTTCCATCAACTCTGATTATCCAATGAGGATCCAAAAAGGGATAATCTGGAAACTCTGGTACAGAATAAACACTCGTTTTGGTTAAGTTGTGATATTCTTCTGGAGCTTTCCAATATTCTCCTCTAAAGTGAACGTCCGTAAGATTTTTGGCAATGCCTATGCCATGTGCAATATCTATTGATTCTCCTCCGGCTGCATTTATAATAAAACTCGAAAAAATCTCATGCTCATGATTTAAGGTAATTTTCCATTTACCTCCTTTATTTTTAATGTCTGTTACTTTGGTGTCTAAAAGAAACTTGATGTCGTTTTGCTTGCTATCATTCATTAAGCTTTTTGTAAATATTGAATAATCTGTAGATGCGTCTCTGTAGACACAAAGTGCGGCATCACATTTTATTTCTGGTTCAATTTCTCTTAAATCCGATTGGGTTAGTAATTCAATTTCTGTGTCTTGCAATCCATTTTGCTTTCCCCATTTGAGATATTTTTCCAATACTTTTGTGCCCTTTTTATCTTTTGAAACCTCGATCACACCATCTTCCTTGAAGGGAAGATCTTTTAGTTTAGAGTACCTTTTCCACATATCGTACCCATGAAATGCTGCTTTTGCAAACATCTTTTTCCTTTCAGGATTGTATAGGTATGGTGCATGAACTTTACCTGTATTTCTACCACTAGTATGGAAAGCAACACTGTGGGCTTGTTCAATCACTGCAATTTGATTTGATTTTTTCAAATGTGATAAAAAAAACGAAATAGATGTACCTAGAATTCCCCCACCAATAATTACCAGATCGAAATTATGCGTCAATGATTTCTAATTTTATTTTATATTACTTGATATTAAATTCAATGCGCAACAATCTAGCTTAATATTCTATAAAAAGTACTTTTCGAATATGTTTCCTGATAAATGTTCCATAACAGAAGAGGGAAAACCCTGTGTAAATCCGCCGGAATTTATTGTGTCTGTATTTGTCGATCCGGATGAATATATGGTTGGAGTTACATGTGAGAAACATAAACAAATTGTATCTAATAAAATTCAGATTCTTCAAGGAGAAGAAAAAATTCCTTCTGGAAAAATTGCTTTTACGCCATTAAAAGCTGTAGGAACTGATTGCATACATGGCAATGAAGAAGATTTCATTCAATTAGATACAAAAAGTTTTAAAAATTGAAATAATTTTAGTTTCTAATCTCATTATTGCTATTTGACATTTTATCAGATTTGGTAAAAATTGACGACATTTTATTGATAGTAAAGAGTTTGTCCACCACCAGCGAAATTAAAGGCAATTCGCTTAATATTAAACAACAAGAAAAGTGGATAACAATTGGAGAAAACGATGATCCCGCTCATATGCATATCAATTCGGAAACGATAAAAACAATTGAATTCATTCAAGAAGAAAAACCTGAACGCACAAGCTTTAGTGTTGTATTTTTTGATAGAAAAGGTGATCGCTCTCTTGCTGCATTTTTCACTAAAATGCATGATGACAAAAAAAGACTCAATCTTTCAAGAAAAAAAATTTATGATAATTTACAAAAAAAGTATGGTTCAATAATTCAGGTTTAAAATAAAAAAATCTTGTCTGAAAAGACAAGAGAAAAATATCATTCTTGTAATTCTTTTTTCTTCTTTTCTTTTTCAGTCTGTTGTTTTGCTAATTCTAATTCTTCATTGGTATGTTTGAATTTTTTCAACTTACTACTAGATTATATTGTTTATATAAAAACTGCAGTATTTTACTTTGGAACAATTCACGGCTAAATTTCAAAACAATTGCTAATACCCTACTGAATACTTTGGCCTTTTACCATTAATGCCTAAATGAAGATTTCTTAAAGTAATTTCTGCCATTTTGATTCTTGTTTCCTTAGTTGAACTTCCAATATGAGGTGACAATGTAATATTTTGAATTTTTGTAAATGGATGTTCTTTTCCAATTGGTTCTGATTCAAAAACATCTAAAGCAGCGCCTAAAATTGTTTTCTTCTTTAATGCATCTAGGAGATCTTTTTCGTTTATTATTTTTCCTCTGGCTGTATTAATAAGAAATGATGTCCGTTTCATTTTTTTAAAAATTTTTTTATCAAACAACAAGTCTGTTTGTTTTGTGTGAGGAACATGAATAGATATAATGTCGCTTTTACTGATTAGCTTATCAAATGTGACATACTTTACACTCAGTAATTTCTCTCTAGTCTTAGAAACCTGTTTTCTATTATGATAAATAACATTCATGTCAAAAGCTTTCGCACGTCTTGCAAGTGTACTTCCAATTCTACCCAATCCAAAAATTCCCAAGGTCTTTCCTTGCAAATCGGTTCCTACATAATCATATGCTCCATAGATCTTCTTCCAATACCCCTTTCTGATGATTCTATCGCCCTCAGAAACTCTACGCATTATATCCATCATTAAGGAAAAAGCAAGATCTGCCGTAGCATCAGTAAGAACTTCTGGAGTATATCCTACTCGAATCTTATTTTTTTTTGCATGTTTTATGTCAATGTGATCAAAACCAACACTAAATGTACTTATTACTTTGAGATTATTTGCTTTGTCCATTAACTGACTATCAATTACATCATATGGAAAACAAATTAGACCGTCAATCTCCTTAATTTTTAAGTCTAGTTTTTTTCTGGGAATAGGAATCTTTCCCGAGTGGATCTCAATTTGATATCGTTTTTTTAATTCTTTTAATGCAAAATCATGAAGAGTTCTTGTCAGAAACACTCTTTTTTTTTCCATCAACAGTGAATTTTATCTCAAACCATTTATACGATTTCTTTCTAGACTTTCTGTGAGTACTGAACAAGACGAAGAAGAATTTGCTATTTGTGTGGAATGTGGAAATTCTATTGAAAAATGTGTTTGTGTTTGTCCTTATTGTGGAGAACGTGATAAATGTGAATGTGCTTTGTTTGATGCAGCTACAGGTGGTTAATAAAATTAATTCACCACATTATTAATATTCAAAAATTAGGTTTTAATCTATGAGTTCTGTTGATTTTTCTTGGTTAATTGGTGGACCACAGGGAAGTGGTGTAGAATCCGGGGCTAATGTTTTCTCAAAGGTCTGCGCTGAACTGGGCTATCAGGTATTTGGAAAAAGAGAATTTCACTCCAACATCAAAGGAGAGCATAGTTATTTTACGGTAAGAATTTCTGATAAGACAATCCACTCAAATGTAAATGACGTCTCCTTAATGATCTCTTTTGATGCCGAGACCATCTTTAGACATTACGATGAGGTCGCTTCTGGCGGTGGAATAATTTATGATTCTGATTTGGAGAATATTACCACTGATTCTGTCCATACTCTTGATAATTACTTTAAAAAACGATTACATCAAACATTAGAATCAAAAAATAAACCATTTACGATATCTGGTGTACTTGAGATGGCCAAAGAAAAAGGAGTAAGTCTTTACCCTGTTTCTTTTAAGAACATTTTAGCAAGTCTTGCCGAAGAAACTGAAAATCCAAGGTTAAAAGGATTAGTTCGAATGTTCAATGTCATTGGTGTATCTCTTTCTTTAGGTTTGATAAAAATGCCTCCTGACTCGTTGTTAAAATCGATTGATTCGATTTTTTCAAAAAAACCGCAAATTGCCGAGATAAACAAACAGGCTGCAAATTATTCTTACAATTATGCGGCATCAAATTTCCCAGATTTTTCATTCATTCTTTCTGGAATTGAGAAACAAACTGATACTTTGCTTGTACAAGGACATCAAGGAACATCTATTGGAAAAATGGTTAGTGGCTGTAGATTTCAATCATATTATCCAATTACTCCTGCATCTGATGAAAGTGTATTTCTTGAATCAAATGAAATTTTAGAAGTTTTAAACGACAGGCCTGGTTCTACTGCTGTGATTCAAACAGAAGATGAAATATCTGCAATTGGAATGATGATTGGTTCTGCATTGACTGGGACAAGATCCTCCACATCAACATCAGGCCCAGGATTTGCACTAATGGCAGAAGCCATAGGTTGGGCTGGAATGAATGAGGTTCCAATTGTTTTGACTTTGTATCAAAGAAGTGGTCCTTCTACGGGACTTCCTACACGACATGGACAAGATGATTTGTCATTTGCAGTGGCGGCAAGTTTTGGCGATTTTCCGAAGGTTGTATATGCTTCAGGTGACATTGAAGAAAGTTTCTATGATACTGGGAGGTGTTTTAATTATGCAGATGTGTATCAAGTTCCTGTTATTCACATGATGGATAAATTTCTCTCAAGTTCTGTGGTGACGTGTAAAAGATTTGATCCTAAAAAAATCACCATTAATCGAGGCAAGCTATTAGACACAATTGAAGGTGAATACAAAAGATTTGCATTCACTGAAGATGGTATTTCTCCACGCTCAAGATTAGGGCTAGATAATGGCATTTTCTGGAATACTGGGGATGAATCTGATGAGATGGGCCATATCACCGAAGATCCTCAAATGCGAATAAAGATGATGGATAAAAGAATGTCTAAACTGGATTTGATTTTAAAACAACTCCCTGAAGATGAGCAAATTGTTTCATATGGCATTCACGATTATACAATAATTTCTTGGGGGTCTACAAAAGGTCCGATATTAGATGCCATAGAAATGCTCAAAAAAGAAGGAATCAATATTGGCTTTATTCAGATAAAATTAATTCACCCATTCCCAACCGAGCATGTAAAAAAATTACTAGAAAATACTAAAAAAATTATTGACATTGAGGCCAATCATTCTGGGCAATTGGGAAAAATTTTCAAACAACATGTTATGAAGGAGATTGATTACTTTATTCTAAAATATTCTGGAAGAGGTATGACTAGCACTGAGATTTATGATTCTCTGAAAAAAATAGTGGAAAATAAAGCAGACAAGAGGGAGGTTTTAGAACATGGCTCTTAAACTTGCAGATTATAAAACTACAGTACATAATGACTGGTGTCCTGGATGCGGCGATTTTGGAATAGTAAATGCTTTACAAATGGCATTAGCAGAAATGGGAATACAACGTGATAAAGCTACCATATTTTCAGGAGTTGGATGTTCAGGAAAAACTTCTCATTTTATCAATACTTTTGGCGTTCATTCTCTTCATGGAAGAGTATTAACATTTGCCCAGGGTGGAAAGCTAGCAAATCCCGAGATGACTGTTGTGGCAGTTGGAGGTGATGGCGATGGATTAGGTATTGGTGCAGGTCATTTTGTTGCAGCTGGAAGAAGAAATATTGACATGACTTATATCATATTTGATAATGGTGTTTATGGATTAACAAAAGGACAAGCTTCTCCCACATTAAAATTAGGAGAAAAAACAAAATCGCTTCCTTCCCCTAATACAAATTATAATGTAAATCCAATAGGATTAGCTGTGGCAAGTGGATTCACATTTGTGGCACGGGCTTATTCCTATGATGTTCGACATCTCAAAGACTTGATTGTAAAGGCTGTTCAACATAAGGGTTTATCATTTTTAGATGTTTTACAACCATGCCCTACATACAATGATCTCAATACTAGAGATTGGTATGCTGGTGAAGATCTTGCCAAGGAATCTCTAGAAAGACATTCAAGAATTTACAAATTAGAGGATACTCATTTTGATCCTGTGGTCCATTATGACAATGAAATAGATGAGAAATTAGCTCAAGCCTTGATTAAATCGCTGGAATGGGGAAATAAAATTCCTACTGGAATATTTTATAAAAATGAAATTATTTCTCCGTTTACTACTAGGTTGACTGATAAAATCCCTAATTATATGGAAAACCCTCCTGCAAAACAAACTATTTCCAAGGATGGAATTCCCACCACTGATGTTTCAAAATTACTAGATTCTATGAGGGTCTAGAAAAAGGAAAACCTAAGAAGTTATAGTATAGTTTGTTTATAGTTCATTTTGCTATTGAACATAAACGAGGCAAATAAAATTTTTAGAAAATCTATTATCAAGGGGTTTTTTGAACCTCAATTGGTTAATCTTGATTTTAAGAAATCTGGAATAAAACATCCATCAATCAATGATGATGGTCTAATGCAATCTAACTTACTCCATATTTTTTTTGATATTGATACAGGTTCTGATTATCCAGATGGAGATGAGTGGTTTATTGTAGAATTACTTTTTCCACATGATGTAAAACTTCCTGATAACCTGAAGGGTACAGATTTTTTTACAACTATCTCAGTTGAAGAAGGAAAAGCTTATTGGCATCATCGTGAATTAATACGTTACAAATATGGAAAATCAAAAAAACTCACTGATGCTTTAGATTTTTTAGAATTAAAATACAAGGAACTTCACAAATTGCTAGAGCCGTTACAAAAAGATCTCAGTTAATCGGAGTCCACTTATCTCCGGTGAAGGAATATTTTATTTCCTCTGACTGCGCAAAATTAAGACGCCATCTTATTGATTTGGGATCAAATCTATAATTTATCTCTAAAATATCTGAAGGTAGTTTTTCAGGATCCATATGATATGGAAGTAATTCTAATACAAAATCTATCTTCTCTACTGCATTGTCATACCATTGTTTTTCTTCAGTGTCTAAAATAAATGAAATTTTTGGTTTTCCTAAAAAACTAATTTTTATTTTTATTGCATTTCCTGAACCTCTTCGGCGCTTCATTTCTTTAAAAAGATCTTTGATTTGCTCCCATCTTTTAAAATCAAACCATTTGAAAAACTGTTCATTAAACTGTAATGGAATATCCCATTCAAGAAAACTCACAAAATCTCTATCATTTTCTTCAATCTCCTCTTGTGAAATAGAGAATCTTGCATTAAGATAGCTGTATAGTACTTCAATCTCCCACGGTGATATTCCGTAGTATCTGAGATTAGTTTTTAAATTAACCTCGGACATTAATTCTTAATCAGAAAATTTCTAATTAAAGCTTCTAAACTTGGATTTGATGAACTTATTCAATAAAATTAAAATTATAAGGCATGACTTTGGTATCTAGTATATGAAGAAAGAATTTGTTGTAAAAAGCATTGATGCAGCGCCTGATGGGGCACCATATGTTGTAATATCGTTATCCTCCATCAAAGATCTTAAGGAAGGAAATACCTCTCCTCAAAATCCATTTGGTGGACCTAAAGTTATGGGTTTTTCTAACATGAATGATATGATGAAAGATTTAAACAAAATGCTAGCTGGTGGAGGGGGATTTGGAATGCAAGGTGGAGTTACTCAAATAAAACTTGAAATGCATGAATACAAGGATATGGGTTTGGCAGTAGGAGACAAGGTATTTCTTGAGCTGACCAAAGAAGAAACCTTAGGTATTTGAAAAATTCCTATTTGTAAACTTTAGATTGTATTGATATATTTCCAAAGATAGAGCATACTGATTGTTCCAATTACAAATAACATTGGTTTCCATGCAAACACCGGAAGACTTGGGTTAGAAAGCTTTACCTTATAATTATCAAAGATTATCTGAACATTCTTTTTGATCTTATCATGCCAAAAATTATATTCAATTTGGTATTTTTTCAAAATTTCTTCTATCTCATAAACAACAGGAGTCCTTTGAGAAAATAGGTGTTGAAGATAATCTCGAGAGACTTCCACCTCTGCATGAATTCCTATTAATCCCTTTTTCAAATCTATCATCCTTACATGCATCTCCCAAGGTTTTTTTAATTTAAGATTCAAACCACTTCCAATTTGATCTGGTTGCTTATGTTCAAATTTTACTTTGGTAAATCCTTCTGAGGTGAAAATGTGTAACAGTTCTTCAAAATTTCTCTTTACAACAATATGGAGCTGCTCAACTCCTTCTTTACTATCTACATTAATTCTATGTTTTAATCCATCTAGAAATGTCACTGTTTTGGGATAGCTTGTCATGTACTCCATTGAATTGAACAAAAGAAAACTTCTATTTAAAGCACAAGAAGAAATTTTTGAAACTTATCCATTTGCCAGTCCTCTTACGTATACACATTGTTCAGGAGATATTGCCATTTCTGAAGGGTTGATTTTCCTATCAGTTAATCTTGCTCCAGAATCTCTTACTATTGCAAAAGGTTTTGATTCAGATCCCTCACCCATTTTGTGATTGGCGATAGTCGCAATGTTGTCAATCACGGCTTGAAAAGTAACTTTTAATGGACTACCGTCAAGATCCTTCTTTGACCTCAAATCTAACACTGGTTCAATTCCAGCACATGAAACTGCCACACCAGATGTACCTACACGTGCTGGCATTAAACGGCTATCCACAAGAATAACCCCAATATGAATAGAATATTTTAAAAATACTTTTCTTTTAATCTGCTCTGCAATTAAAAAAGGATTATTTGGATAAAGTATGACTCGGTCTTTTGTTGCATTGGATTTATCGATTCCAGCATTTGGGGCCATGATGTTATCTGCTGAAGCGATTACAAAACCTGCAATTCCTCCAAAAATTTTATCTGATTCTCTAAGAATTATTTCTGCTATTTCTGGTTTGATCTGAAATTTATTAGATATCTCAAAACCATCCCTTGACACCTTTATGTT
>JAOTYR010000031.1 GCA_029861785.1 Candidatus Nitrosopumilus sp. | reverse complement strand
TACATCTCAATATCATTTTTAAGTAAATAAAAACCAGAAGAACTGGTTGAAACTTAAAAAAGTTGCAATAGTAAGTAAAGTAGGCTCAAAAGAATCTGAAAATACTGCCATAGACGTGGCAAAAAAATTTCTTGCCATTAAATCAAAAGTTTTCACAATCGTACCTATTGAAGTGGAAGGAGCAAAAAAAATTCAATCCCTTGAAGAATTAAAAAAAGAAAATTTAGACCTTGTTGTAACCTTGGGAGGTGATGGAACAACTCTTAGAGTTTTTCGATATTTAGAGAATGAGATTCCAATTCTTACAATAAACGTAGGTGGTAATAGAGGAATACTTGCAGAAATTACCATTGATGAGATAGATGATGCAATAAATAAAATGTTAAAAGATGATTTCTTTTTAGATAAAAGAACCAGGGTAGTTGCCTCCTGTGGAGGTAAAGAATTCCCTCCAGCGTTAAATGAAATTTACATAAATAGAACAAACCTCACTAAAACGGCTGAAATTGAAATTAAATTTCAAAATGATACAGTTAAACAAAAAATGGATGGAGTGATTATTGCAACCCCAAGTGGTTCAACAGGCCATTCATTTTCGTTAGGTGGACCAATACTTCATGAAAGTCTCGATGTATTGATTATTACTCCTGTAGCACCTGTGTATAGATTGGAATCCATCGTAGTTCCAGATGAGAAAATACAAATAATATCTTCACATGATTGCAACATTGTGATGGATGCACAAGTTGTAAAATCAGCTGGCTATGAAGAACCAATAATTATAAAAAAATTCAAAAAGCAGGCGGTCTTTGTAAGATTAAAGAAAAGAGGTCTCAGACAGATGAGTAAGCTTGGATTTTAGTATTTTAGATGCAAGTGCATTTTATGCTGGAATTCCATTTAGGACTTCCAATGATTGTTATACAACTTCGTTAGTATATGACGAAATAAAACACATCAAGAAACATCAAGAAGTGCTCGAAACATTACTTGAAACTAACCGACTAAAAATCAGAGATCCGGATACAGATGCTACAAATGCTGCCATTAAAGCCTCCAAAAATACTGGAGACTATCAACAATTATCAAGACAAGATTTATCAATTATTGCATTGGGAATAGATCTCAAAGGAAATATAATCACAGATGATTTTGCAGTATCCAATGTTGCCAAAAATCTTGGGTTATCAATATCTCCTATAATGACTAAAGGCATCAAGGATGTAGGTAAATGGATTCATTATTGTCCAGGTTGCCGATCTAACTATCAAAATGGTAAAGAATGTCCAATGTGTGGAACTCCCCTTAAGAAAAAGTTACTCAAGGGGGAACCCCATACCATGCCACTCAACAAATGAACCATCGTAAAGCTTTAACTTGTCATATCCAGCAATAAGCAATTGAAAGAATAAACTGGATGCTCTATGTCCATGCATGCAATAACAAACTATTTCAGAATCTTTGCAAACACCAATTTGAGAAAACATTTTCTGCAAAAATGCCTTATCTTGAAATAAATTTCCAGTGTAACTTATACCCTCAGTAAATGGACACAGTTTAGAATTAGGCAAATGACCCATCATAAATTCTTGTGGAGTTCGAGCATCTAAAATTACAAAATGATTTAAATTTTCTTTTAGATAATCAGCTTTAATCCTAAGTTTTGGCATAATTTTTGGATGAAAGGATAAAGATTTTGGAGTAGATGTCTTACTTGTCATTTCAAATCCTTTTGCTTGTAATTCCGAAAAATTTGCATCAAGAAGAAAAATATTTTCATGACCGAAATATAAGAGTCCATGCTACCCTAGCAGAAGAGGGATCTATTGAATCTCCAACCACTATTACATTTTTAGTTTCATCAATTCCAAGAGAACCAAAAAGAGAGGCTAACTTTTCTTCATCTCCAACTAAATTTGAACCATATTGATCAAATTGGATTATTTGCTCTATTGTTACCGATTGTGAGTTTGGTAAATGACCATAAAGAAACAAAGAAGTGGGTCTTGTATCCAAAATGACAAGTTTTTGATCAGAAAGATTATCCTTTAGCCATGTTGTTGAAACTAGCATCAATAAATCAGATTTTTTAATTAATTTAATAGTATCACGAATCATGTAATGTCTTTTGATTCGATTTTTTTAGTAAATTGCTTTGAGATTCTAACATTTTCTTGATTCGTTTTGAACGAGCCTCACCAAGTCCCTCAACTTTAGAAAGCTCAGTTGTTGAGGCATTTAGAGCCTTAATTGGAGAACCAAATTTTTCCAACATTCTAATGGCAAATTTTTCTCCAATTCCAGGAAGACTGCAAAGAGAAGAGAGTTGCTGTTTTTCTAAATCATTGGATTTTCTAATTTTTTTCAAAAATGGTCCTTTTGGAGATTCTTTTCTAGAGCACAAAGAGACTAGTAATTTAGCAGTGTGAGCTGCACTAGGGGTAGGAATAATTGGAATTTTAAAATCAATTACAACAGTGGATAATGCGCCATAAAATATCAAAGGGTTTTCTGCAATCTCTTCAATTTCATCTACATTTCCTTCCATCAAAACTATAGGAAATTCAAAATTTTCTTTTAGTCTAGTGCATTGATCAAAGAGTCTACCATCAAAGACAGAAGATAACAGATCGCGGATACTTTTTCTCTCTACGATAGTTTCGGGAGCCACAATGTAATCGCCTATTGGAAGAGTTTTCATTTCAACGTTCAATCCAATGGATTTGAGAAGACCAGGAATTCCACTTTTTTTCTCTCGCTCATCTACAACTATTCTTAAATTTTCTAATTTTACCAAATCTAATTCCTTTAATTTGTTATTATATTATTTGAAATTATTCAATGCTTTTATTTTCTAGGATTATCAGGAGTTGAACCTCCTTCTGACATGGTAGCTCCTCCAGAAGATCCACCTTTCATCATTTCTGTAATTTTAGCCTCTTGTTCTTTTAATGTCTCTTTAAGTCGATCTTCTTGTTTTTCTAATACAGTTGAGCGTGTTTTTGTCAGTTCGCTTTTTTCCTCAAGCTCATCAATTAATTCTTTTTTTGTAGATTTTATCAAAATCGAACCTGCATGTTTATACACCATATCATCATCTGACGCTTTTCTTAATTCTTCCAGGGATTTTTCAGTTTCAATTTTCTCCATTTCGATTTGCTGCTTTTGTTGCATTATTGCTTGTAGATTTTGTTGAGATTGTTGCATTTTCATTAATTGCTCTTGAAGCCAAGGAGGCATTTGTCCAGATGACATGTTATTATAGATATTTGAATTTCATTATATCTTTACCGGATATAGAGAAATTATTTTAAATAAAACTCATTTATTCTCTTTTCAAGTAAATCCATGTAATCATCAGGATTTTTCAGAAATTCCATTCGAGTATTTTTTTCACTTGAAACAAGAATTACAATTTGTTCAATCTTTATTCCAGTAAGTTCCTCAAACATAACTCCATACGATGTGGCTTGGATAAAGTGATCTGTGAGCCATTCCTCCCTTTGATTACTTCTCTTTGTTTTATAATCAACTATGGATAATTTTCCGTCATATTTTGCAATACAATCAGAAGTGCCTGCCAATCGCATTTTGTCACTATATAGCCTTAGTTCTATTCCATGAATATCATTTATTTTATTTACAAACGGAAGTAGGTTATTAAAATGAGCCTCAGATAATAATCTGGATCTTTCAAGAATTTCTTTACCATTTAGATAGTCTTCAATTAATTTGTGAGTTTCAGAACCAATAAGAGCTGCCTCTTGAATAATATAGTCTGCTGCCATTTCTTGCTCTCTCCAATCTTGCAAGCTTTGTTGTTTTTCTAGACTTTGAGTTTTTTGTAACATTGTTGTAATTGATGGATAGATTACACCGCTTGGTGTTTGGTAATAGTGCGCATCATCCTTTTCGATAAGTTGTGATTGTGTAAAGTGAACGGGAATGTGATTAAAGTTAGACATGGATTTTCAGAATTATTTTCTTTTGGATAATTGCATTTTAAAATACTCTAATATGAATAAAAAATCAAGAATTATCAATTGATTCTATAGTATCATAGCTTGCCTGTATTAGTCGTAGAGTGGAATTAAGATTAGCCCTAAGATGAGAAATATGGTTTGATTGAATGGATATTACAATTTCATCTTTTAATTTCATTTTTGTTTTTGTTGGATTATCTGGGTAAAATTCATTGTCGGTATTAATTGAATCAAAAATGGCTTTTGTTTTATCTTTAGCGTTAACAGTAATTTTTACGCTAAAGTTTGACGTCATATGCTGTCCCAGCAATCTTAAAGTTACATTTTTTGCAAGACCAAATACCTACTGCATCTCTTCCAAATTGCTTTGAACCACAATCTGGACATGATCTTTTTTCTTTTAGTTGTAAATGAATTTTTGTATATTGTTTTCTAAGCTTAATACCATATCTAGCTCCTAGTCCTTTTAGTGATTTTTTCTTAGCCATTTTATTGACCGTCTTCTCCTGTTCGTTTTAAAGTTTCTCTAATTTGAGCACCTACCTTAACTGAAAGTTCCCCACATTTAACAATCTCATCTAGGGTAAACCCATCTTTACCTCCTTTTTGCAGGGCCACAATATTTCCATCCGAATCAGTAGTTATCGTAATTCTAGAATCCATACTAGCCCATTCATCAGAATTAGGATCAACTACAATATGATTTCCAATTTTAGCCATAGTAATAGATACTGGAATTGTAGTTGTAGGAAGAGCAGTTTCTGCTCCATCTACAAGTGAAGGAATATCATCTTGCATTTCCCATTTTGGTAATTTAGAATTAAGGATGGCAGCTGTTGCAGCATAAGAGCATGCATCAAAAAGATTTCCATCATAATCTACAACAACAATATCAGCAAAAACGCCTACAACAGATTTATTTTCTTGAATTACCAATTGAGATACATCTACCATATGGCTTTCCCTGACACCCCTATCTACAACCCTAGCTAGTTCAATAACATCCGGACCTGGAGGACCAGTTTCAACACTGGGATGAGATAAAGGTAACAGTTCTGCAGTACAAATAAAAATTCCCTTATCACCCATATCTGGAAAAGGTCTATCTGGTTGAATTTTAACTCCACATATTGCCTCTGTATCTCCCAGTCTAACTCTTGCCGAGCCATTTGCTTTAGGAATTGCATTTATTTCTACAGTTAATCTTCTTGGTTCATCTAATGCTCTGCCATCTACTCTTTTTCCTTGTTCTAATAACTCTAGAATTTGTGATTTTTTTAGATCATCAATTACCGTTTGTGTCATTTATTTGTCTCCTCCATTTTTGAAATATTTTTCATTTAGTGCCTTCTTTTGAAGATCATAAACTATCTCACATCCGTGTATTCCGGTTTCTACACATTTCTTAAATTCTTCAGGATTTAGAACTCCATCTAATTGTAAAAGAGTTATTTTTTCAAGGGTTGGCATATAGCCAATTGGCATATCTGCTTGGCCGGCTTGATCTTCTTCATTATTTACATCTAAAATTATTGTATCAGCAGCTTTACCTGAAGCACATGCGGCAACCATGTCTCGCATTGGAATGCCTGCATCTGCTAATGCAACAGATGCAGCAGATAGCGCAGCGCAGCGAGTTCCACCATCGGCTTGAAGAACTTCAATGAAAACATCAACGGCTGTTCTTGGAAAATTTTCCAATATTACTGCTGGCAATAATGCTTCTTTGATTACTTTAGAGATTTCAATTTCTCTTCTAGAAGGAGCAGGGTTTTTTCTTTCCCCCACAGAAAAGGGTTCCATATGATATCTAACTCGTAAAATCCCAGTATCGGTGTTTGACATGTGTTTTGGATGTACATCTCTTGGACCATAAACACCAACAAGAATTTTGTTTTCTCCAAATTCAATATATGCTGAACCATCAGCATTTTTCAAACCACCTGCTTTTATCAAAATTCGTCTTGGTTCATCGATTTTTCTTCCATCACAACGAATTCCATTTTCATCTAACAATACCATAGTACTCTCTCGTCCTCCCATTATGATTCACCTCTTGATTCTAACATTTCTTTTACCTGATCAGTCAAATTTGCAACATGTGCTTGTTCATTGACCATTTCTATCGCTTTTTTGGCCTTTAATAATCCCTCGGGATTTTCACATGTGACTACTACCCAACCATTTTGTCCAATAGTAATTACGGCTTCAGTTGCAGATTCAATAGTTTGGATCATTGTTCCTCTTTTACCTATTAATCTTGGAACTTTACTTGGAGAGATTTTTATCAAGTCTCCCGAATCAATTTTTCCAAGATCTCTATCGGCTATAGTGACTAATGGATCCCGAGTCCTATCAAAATTTGCAATTCTAGCTGCTACTAGATCCCCTGCTTTTAATTTAGAGGTTAACTCATCAGCATGAGCTGAAAAATCACGACCGAACACATCTTGAGCTGGCAAAAATCCAACATAGCAAGAATTGATATCAAGTTCCCAAGACAAAGAAGTATGAGAAATAACTTTGCCGATAACGAGATCATTTATTTTTGGAATATATTTTCCAGTTAGAGAAATAACCTTAACAGAATCATCATAGATTTCAGATACACCAATAGTGGTTGAAATAATTTTATTTCCATCAAGTATTACATTTTGTTCTGGTCTAAATGGGCCGGTGGTAACAACATCTCCAGGTATAACATATTTTCTTCTATTATCCATTACTGCATTACCTCAACTGTAGCAGAGCCTTTTGTTATAGAGCCTAATCTGTCTATCACGTTTGGCCTTGCTCCGGCGGGTATTTCAAGTATTGCTTTTAATGAACCATTATTTTGCCATTCTTCTTTTTTCAGAGAACCTACTGATTTTAAAACTGCATAAGATTGTGATGCAAATTGTGCAGGGATTATTATTTCAAGAGATAAGTTTTCAGACTTTAAAGGAATAATGGATCGTAATTTTTCCACAATATCCTTGACTTGATCATCACTACTTTTTTGGGGATCTACTGAAACCCTTGCATCCTTCATTGCTTGCTCTATTCGTATTGGAGGATGAGGCAAATGTGTTCTAGGATCCACGTAGGTTTTTGATATAAACTCAACTAGCTGTCTTTTTTTCTCTTCTACCATTTTTCGCCTTTGTTCGGTTGTAAGGCTAAGATCACCTTTTTGAAGAATTTTTTGAGCAATTTCTGTAGCATCTTCTGTCTTGAATGCTTTCAATAGCTTCTCTGTGGAAGGTTTTGTGCCTTTGCTAGAATCAGTATAGATATCATCTGAAACCAAAACTGAGGAAATGTCTTTTTTCTTTCCAAGTTTATAATCTAGTGCAGGGTCTGGTTTTACCAAAATCTCAAATTTTTCCCCTTCAAAAGAATACTTTACTACCGTGACATCAGTCATTTATGAAATAAGGTACGAGAGGTAGGTATTTAATTATGCATGAAACTAGCTAGATTTTTATTTGGACTTTGAAAATTTTCAATTAAGATTTGTCTTCTTTAGAGATTGTTGAAAAGGATGAGCGTAAGATTTCAGTGAAGTTGAAAGGAATCCCATTACAATATGCAAACGCTCTAAGGCGATTATGTCTAAATGGAGTTCCTGTTTTTGCAATAGATACAGTTGACATTTTAGAAAATTCATCAGTTTTGCCCGATGAAGGTCTGGCACACAGATTAGGTTTAGTACCCTTAAGAACAGATTTGGAAAGATTTAATGAGCCAGTAAAATGTGACTGCCAAAGTGAAACAGGATGTTCAAATTGCAAAGTAATGCTTGTTTTAGATTCTGGAGATGTGGATGTTACTAAAGCGGTTCTTACAGATGAATTAACATCAGAAGATGATTCTGTAAAACCAATCTCAGATAAAATCCCAATTGTTCAATTGGCCCCAGGGCAACGAGTGAAAGTCGAATGTTATGCTAGGCTAGGGCGTGGACGAGAACATGCTAAATGGAACTCTTCTAATGTAGCCACACTCGTAGAAACTGACAAGGAAGGTGAAAGGATTCTAACTGTTGAATCAACTGGAGCTTTAAATCCAGCGGAAATAATTCTTGCAGGAGTAGAAGAACTAGGAAACAGAATTTTAGAATTCAAAGATATGATTGAGCAATTAAAAGAAGAGTAAATCAAACATACACATTATATTTGGGTTTTAAACCGCATAATCACATGACTAGTCAAGTAGTTATACAAATGGCAAAGGATCTAAAGAAGGCATCTACCAAAAATGATGCTCCTATTTGGGCCAAATTAGCAGAATATGCTCTAAAACCATCGGTTGCGAGAAGAGATCTCAATTTGTATAGAATAGGTCAGCTTACCAAAGATAATGATGTTGTAGTGTTTCCAGGAAAAGTACTAGGAACAGGAAATTTGTCCCATAAAATTACACTATGTTCATTTTCCATTTCAGAATCTGCGGCTACCAAAATAATTGAAAAGGGAGGAAATTTAATCACTCATTTAGATTTAATAGAAAAATATCCTACAGGAAAGGGGGTAATTTTGCTTGGCTAATCAAGAAAACGTTCTAGCAATTGACAGACCAATAGTGATTGATGCCACAGATCATATTGCAGGAAGATTATCTTCAAATGTTGCAAAATTACTTCTTAAAGGCAATAGAGTATCCATTGTAAATTGTGACAAGATTATGATCAGTGGAACTAGAAGTAATATCATTAACGAATATAAAGAATTTTTGGAAATAAACAGTATTAATCATTGGAAACACGGTCCAAAACATCCAAGAAGGCCAGATACAATAATGAAAAAGATGATTCGAGGAATGCTTCCAAGAGAAAAGACATCTGGAAAAGAAGCTCACAAAAGGCTTCGAACATATATTGGAAGTCCAAAGGAGGTAAAATCACTAAAAAAGATTCAACTGGAAAAAGCAATGATTAAAAAATCTGCAGCAAACTACACAACCATGGCAGAACTTGGAAGAACCATAGGGTGGACGGAATGACAGTACCAAAAACAGAAATATATTTTGCAACTAGAAAGACTGCAAGTGCCCATGTATACATTACAAAAGGAAAAGGTAAAGTTAGAATAAATAATATTCCAGTTGAGATGATTCCCCAAGAAACTGCTCGAGAAGTGATTTTAGCCCCACTAGAAATTATAGGTAATTTGAGAGAAAAAATCGATATATCCATTAGAGTTCGAGGTGGTGGTGTGATGGGACAAGCTGGTGCAATAGCCACTGGTATTTCAAGGGCATTAACAGGGTGGACCAAATCTAAAAAAGAACCAAAAGAACATCCACTACCTAAATCAACAAGAGAAGATCTTAGACAGAGAATTACCGATTTTGACAAATATTTGATTAGTGGTGACGCAAGAAGGAAGGAACCAAAGAAATTTGGCGGGCCTGGTGCTAGAAGAAGAAAACAAAAATCATATCGTTAGACCGTGAAAGCAGTAATTTTAGCTGGTGGAAAAGGCACACGTGGAAAACCCTATACGGAGTATTTCCCGAAGGCCATGACGCCTATTGATGGTAAGCCATTGATAGATTATGTTATAAAATATCTAAATTCCTTTGATTTTATTAAAGAAATAATCATCATTTCAGATTTTAGTGAATTAGGAGGACAAATTAGAAACTATTATCATAATCAACCAATAAATAAAAAAATTTCTTTTGTTCAAGATTCACAAAGCGGAACTGGAGGTGATCTTTTGCATATCGAAAAAAAGTTGGAAGGCGAGTCCGAGTTTGTCTTATGGTTTGTAGATAATTTGTGTGCAATAGATTTAAAGAAAATGTACAAGTTTTTCTGTGAAAAAAATAGCATAGCATGCATTGCTACAAGAATGAAAAGAAGAGAAGAAACTGGATTTGCAATAGTAGAAAATGGAATTATTAAAAAGTTTAAAGAAAAACCAATTATAAAATTACCACTAGCAGAATGCTTAGGCATTTACATTTTGGGAAAAGATGTCATTAAAAAAATAAAGAAAAAGGAGAATAAAAAAGTAATCAATTTGTCATTTGATATTCTACAAGAATTATCAATAGAAGAAAAGATTAGTGCGTATGATATTGGCGATAGTCAATGGATAGATGCTGAATCTCCAATGACATTAGAGAGAAATCAAAAAGAAGTAAAAAAAATCATAAAACAGATGGGATTTTAGATTGTTTTTCATACTCAGTAACTCTGTCTTCAAACTGCAAAGTTTGAGCAATATCATCTAGTCCTTCTAGAAGAATTTTCTTTTTGTGAGAATCAATTTCAAACGAGATTCTTTTGGAACTTGAACTTAAAGTTTGATTCTCAAGATCTACTTCTAACTCTTCGGGTTCATGAGTTAATTTTTTGACAATTTTTTCATCTAATATTATAGGCAAGATCCCATTTTTGAAACAATTACTATAAAAAATATCAGCAAAAGAAGCTGCAATTATTACTGAAAACCCATAATCTTTTAGAGCCCATACTGCATGTTCTCTACTAGAACCACATCCAAAATTATTACCTGTTATGAGAATTTGTGAGCCTTGATATTTTTTGTTATTTAAAACAAACCCTTTCTTCTGGTTTTCATTTTCATCGTATCGCCAATCATAAAACAAGTATTTGCCAAATCCAGTCTTTTGAATTAGTTTTAGAAACTGTTTTGGGACGATTTGATCAGTATCGATATTTACTTGATCTAGTGGCGTAACTATAGTTTTGATTTTTTTAAATTTCTCCATTCTAGTTCAGATCCAACTGTCTTACATCCACAAAATGACCCTCCAAAGCAGCAGCTGCTGCCATAACAGGACTAACAAGATGAGTTCTACCTCCAGTACCTTGCCTTCCCTCAAAATTCCTATTTGAAGTGCTAGCACATCGTTCACCCGGTGAAAGAATATCAGGATTCATACCCAAACACATACTGCATCCAGCCTCCCTCCATTCAAATTTGGCATCTGTAAAAATTTTATCAATTCCCATTTCTTCTGCTTGTTTCTTTACCATTTGAGAACCTGGAACTACCATAGCCCTAACATTTTTAGATATTTTTTGATCTTTGATGACTTTTGAGGCTTCTATCAAGTCTTCAATTCTAGCATTAGTACAAGATCCAATAAACACCCTATCAATTTTAATTTCAGTGATAGGAGTGCCGGGTTTTAGGTCCATATATTCAAGGGCTTTTACCATTGCTTTTTTTTGACTTTGATCACCATTGGAATAATCTTCTGCAAATGGAACCGATTCAGTAACATCACAAGTCATTCCAGGATTAGTACCCCAACTTACTTGAGGAGCTATATTGTCAATGTGCAGTGTAAAGGTTTTGTCAAATTTTGCATTAGTATCTGTTTTGAGATTTTCTCGCCAATGCCCTACAAGAGATTCATAGTTTTTTGGTGTGTATTTTCTGTTGCGAAGATAAGCAAATGTTTTCTCATCCGGGGCAACTAACCCTGCACGTGCTCCAGCTTCGATAGACATATTGCACACAGTCATTCTTTCTTCCATAGAAAGGTCAGTTATTCCTTCTCCAGAATATTCCACAATCGTGCCTGTCCCTCCTGAAGTACCAATGTTTTTGATAATCGATAAGATGATATCTTTTGCAGTTACTGCATGTGGATTTTTCCTTTTCCCGTCCACTCTAATTTCAAAAGATTTTGGTTTTTCCAACCAAAGAGTTTGAGATGCTAGAACATGTTCCACCTCACTAGTCCCTATTCCAAATGCTAGTGCTCCAAATGCACCATGAGTTGAGGTATGACTATCCCCGCAAACGATTGTAGAGCCAGGCAAAGTTATTCCTAATTGGGGGCCTATAACATGAACAATTCCCTGATTGGGACTATTAATATCAAATAATTCAATTCCAAAATCTTTACAGTTTTTTTCCAATGTTTGCATTTGAATTGCAGAAGTTTGATCCAAGATAGGCAATCTCCGATCAGTGGTAGGAACATTATGATCCATTGTAGCTATAGTGAGATTTGGTCTTCTGACAGTTCTGTTGTTTATACGCAATCCTTCAAAAGCTTGTGGTGATGTTACTTCGTGAACAAGATGTCTATCTATGTAAATTAAAGAAGGATTGTTTTCTTTTTCTACGACAACATGTGAATCCCAAATTTTTTCAAAAAGAGTTTTTCCCACGTAATTAATTAGAAAAATACCATATAATTTGTTTTAACACCTAAGTTGTTTTTTGATGTATCAAAGAATTAGTCTTTGAATTACTATTATCCTATGATGTAATTCACTTTCCCTGCAGTACCAGAAAACACCCAACAATGCCTGAGATGTTATTTTCTTGATAACTTGAAAAGCCTATGAATAATAATTGCAGGGGCAACAAAGTATATTCCAAGATTTAATAGAATCAAATTGATTCCATATCTTAGCATCTCTTCTTCTGAATCTATATCAACTATTGTAAGAATGGAGAGACTCTCAATCATTGGGGTAAGTGTAATTTTTACCATCTCTTTGAATGATTTTTCAAAAAATCTACCAGAAACACATGTATTGTTAGACGACAGAAAATTATTCTGGTTTGTATTTGAAGAGACCGCCGGCAGCAATTATCTTTCCAATGATTTCTGAAAAGGGTTTCATTTTGTATGTCTGGTTTTTGGTGATATTTTTTATCTCATTGGCAGAAATGTTAATGTCAATTTCGTCACCTTCAGAAATTTCATCATATGCATCTTGATCAATTTCTATTGGTAACAAAAACGCACCATCAACTGCATTTCGGTAGAAAATTCTTGCAAATGATAATGCAAGTACTGCCTTTATTCCAGAATGAGATAGTGCAATTGGAGCATGTTCACGAGAAGAGCCACACCCAAAATTTTTACCTGATAAGATAAAGTCACCTTCTTTTACTTTGGAGTGGAAATCAGGATCCAATCCTTCCATTGCATGAGTAGCAAGTTCAGCATAATCATGCACTTTTAGATATTGGCCAGGAATAATTACATCAGTGTCAATATTGTCTTTTGCATATTTTATGATGTTACCTTTCAATTCAAATCCCTCGGATCGGTGATTTTTCCAGTTACTGCAGAAGCTGCAGCAACAAGGGGAGATGAAAGGTATGTTTGAGAATCAACATGACCCATTCGTCCTGGGAAATTTCGATTTGTTGTACTAATACAAATCTCATCTTTTGCTAATACTCCCATATGTGCTCCACAACATGCACCACAGGTTGGAGGTCCTATTGTTACTCCTGAATCTAAGAAAATTTTCAAAAGACCATTTTCCATCGCACGTTTGTAAATAGAAATAGCAGCTGGTATGACTTCAGTTCTAATCTTTACTTTTTTTCCTTTTAGGATTTTTGCAGCAGCTTCAAGATCTTCATATTTTGCCCCAGTACACGAACCAATATAGGATTTATCCAAATCAACATTTGGAGCTTCTCTGACAATACAAGTATTTTCAGGAGAAAATGGTTTAGATATTGTTGGCTCCATCTCTGAACTTTCATATTCGTATACCTTTGCATATTCTGCATCAGAATCTCCCTTAACTAGAACCATATTTTTGGCACCTCTTTTATCAAGATAATCTAAAACTTTTTTATCTGGTTCTACAATTCCATTTTTAGCTCCTGCTTCTGTTGTCATATTACAAAGAGTTAATCTGCTTTCAACAGACATCTCATCAACTCCATTTCCTCCAAATTGCATTGTTCTATAAGCCCCTCCATCTGTTCCAATATCTCCAATTATCTTCAATATGAGATCTTTTGCCATAATATGATCCGGTAGCTTGCCATTAAGCTTAAAGTATAAGGTTTCAGGAACTTTGAACCAAATTTTTCCATTCAATAAAACATATGCAATATCGGTATGACCTAGACCACATGCAAATGCTCCAAGAGCTCCCGTGGTATTGGTATGAGAATCACCTCCTACATACACCTCTCCGGGTAAAACCATTGCCTCTTCATGGGATAGAGTATGACAAATACCATATTGACCCATTCCATATTTGAAGTGTTTTTCTATACCGTAATTCTTTGTGAAATTTTGTAATTTGACAATATTTTCTGCTGAAATTTTTTCAGCAGAAGGAACAAAGTGATCTTCTGCTACCCATACCTTTGAAGGATCCCATAATTTATCCACCTTGATTCCTTGATTTTTTAATTTATCAAATACTTTGATTACTCCAGGTCCTGAAACATCATGAACCATTACCTTATCGACGTTTGCAAATATCACATCATCAGGTGATATTTTATCTTTACCGGATGCACGAGCAAGGATTTTTTCTACTATATTCATAATCAAAAAAGTTCTTTCTGCAGATTAAAAGCTTTTCAGAAGAATAAAAAAGAAAAGGATATCTAAGAAATCATGCCATTAACAGTATCAGCCCTCCTGTCAGATAGAAAAAAA
>JAOTYR010000030.1 GCA_029861785.1 Candidatus Nitrosopumilus sp. | reverse complement strand
ACAACACATCAATCCATACTTAGCAGTAGAGATTCCATAATTTTCTTATATTTGATAACGATTTCCAGTTCATTTTTAGTAGGATTTTTTATTATTCGTTCAATCCTCAAACCGATCAATCATTTGGGAAATATTGAAAGGAAGATTTCAAACGGAGATTTTAACACAAAGATTGAAAAAATCAGCAACGATGAACTGGGAAGTCTTACAGAGTCATTTGACAAAATGATTCAAGAAATTAAGAAATCAAGGGTCAATCTTGAAAAAACCACTGCCTTAAATTCCCTTGAAGAAATATCTGCTCGTCTTGCCCACGACATGAGAGATCCTCTTAATATAATAAAAGGAGTATATCAATTATTATCTTTAAAACTTTATGAAAAGTTAGACGAAAAAGAGAAAATAAATTTTCAAAGGATGGGAAAAGGAATAGATAGATTAGAATTCCAAATTGATGATGTTCTAAATTTTGCTAGGACAAAAGCTTTAAGATTAGAAACCATTTCAGTGAATAAATTAATTCAAGAAAGTGTGTACCTATCTATAATTCCAAAAAACATAATACTCAATATTGAGAAATCAAAATTAAATCTAATTTGTGATAAAGAAAAAATGATTGCGGTTATTGCAAATTTAATCAAAAATGCCGTTGAAAGTATTGGTACAGATGGTAAAATTGAAATTAAGATAGAAGAAAACAAAGACCATTTAATAATAAAATTCATAGATTCAGGTAAAGGTATAGACGAAGATAAATTAGATCTAATTTTTGCGCCATTATTTACCACAAAATTTTCAGGTACTGGATTGGGTCTTTCAACTTGCAAAAATATCCTGACACAACATAATGGATCCATTTCAGTAAAAAATAATCCTACTACTTTTACAGTTACTTTGCCAAAAAACCTAAAACCGTAACAAAAGATTTTTCAGAATTTAATATATCCAGTTCACCAAAAATCTGGATACAATCACATCTGACGAATGGAATCAAAAAAGTAGTTCATGCAGAACCATGCTTCTTTCGGTCTATTTTTTTAACCATGATAATATTGCTAAACAATTTTTCTTCTGAAAAAATTTATGAATCTATTAAAAAAGAAATTCTCATTAAACCATTTTGCCATCTTTAGGAGTGCTTAAGGTCAAATTCTAATACAGTCATAATTTTTAAAATTAACACTAGGGTTTAGATAATCTTACTTTGTTTTGAATTTTTTTAGGATTAATGAGAATTAATTTTTAAATTAACATTTCCCTTTTGCTTTTTTAGCTGTTGGACAGTTTCCGCCAGAGTCTCCGCTAGTAGTTTTGCCTCCTTTTTGTTCTTTTTCTACTGTTACTTGTGAATTTAATTCTGCAGACTCGTCTGTTACTACTGACACTTTAATTTCATAGAAACCTGCTTTCCAGTTCTTTGTATGTACACCCAATTCATATGGTGCATTACTATCTGTACCTATTTTGGTACCATCAAGGTAAAAGCTAACTGTAGGAGTAGTTATTCCAGTTACAGATGCTGTAATGGTTAGTTTTCCGTTTACAACTGAACCATCAAGAGGATTTGTAATTGAAATGGATGGCACTTGAGGTTCAACTGGTGATTCAACTGTAACTGAAACCGTGTCGGTGTTTGTATCTCCGTCATCATCTGTTACACTAAGAGTATACACATTTATTCCAAGTGGAACAGTTGGTGTAATTGATACCGTATTGCCAATCACCTCATTATTGGAATTGGTCCACACATATGCTGCAATACTTCCATCACTGTCTGATGATCCTGAGCCATTAAGGGTTACACTTTCATTGCCATTGTCATCTGAATCAGTTACTGTCTGATTGGGACCTGCATTTGCTGATGGCGGTACATTATCTGGCTCAACTGGTGATTCAACTGTAACTGAAACCGTGTCGGTGTTTGTATCTCCGTCATCATCTGTTACACTAAGAGTATACACATTTATTCCAAGTGGAACAGTTGGTGTAATTGATACCGTATTGCCAATCACCTCATTATTGGAATTGGTCCACACATATGCTGCAATACTTCCATCACTGTCTGATGATCCTGAGCCATTAAGGGTTACACTTTCATTGCCATTGTCATCTGAATCAGTTACTGTCTGATTGGGACCTGCATTTGCTGATGGCGGTACATTATCTGGTTCGCTCCAGGGATACAATGAAGATATGCCTGCAATATCATCTGAATGCAAAACCCGTAATACTCCATGATAGGAGGTATACATTACAGCCTGTGAATAACTTGAATGACTTAGTCCCAAGACGTGCCCATTTTCATGTAGCATGACTGTTTCAATATCATAATGGTTTGTTCCATCTGTAGCCCAAGTAAAACTAGTGTTAAGGGCAATATCTGCCTCATCGATGCTTAGGCCATACCAAGTTACTCCCAAAATGTTGGATCCACCAAGATCGACCCAAGCCACATCATTATATCCATCATAAACTTGGCTTCCAGGACATTCATCTACAAGAGATGGACATCTGCTAGTTTCACTGCCATAATCAAAAACAAATGAAGAAGTTGCCACATTATTCCATGTTGTATGAGTGTTTAAAAGGGCAGAAAGTCCTGCGCCACCAGATGGATCATTTTGAGGATTATAATTTTGAGTAACAAAATCATTGTCAAGTGATCCGTCTCCAAATTGGTTCCAATAGACCCCATTTGTTACAAATTTTTCACTGACGAAATGTTGGGCCCCATGTTTTGCAAGAGCTTGTTTGACTACTTCATCTTTGTCAGCTCCATGTTGAACCAAAACCCACATGTGAACAGCAAGATCTTTTCCAGGTATTTTTCCCATTGCTGATACCATTTGGGGTTTTTCATTTGATTTTTCATTAGGGTTTTGCCCACTAGCTGCTAATGGAAATGCTATAACACTTAATGAAAGCATCATTATCAAAAGTCCTGCAAATATTGTTTTAATCATCATCAAAGCTCTTCAGCAATAGTAGAGATAATTTTCTACTAAAGTGTATGTCAGTAACGAAACAATGTTACACAAAATCAAAAATTATTTTCAAAATCAAAAACAAATTTGTATTAAAACAAAATTACAAATAGGAAATTTACCAAAGTATTTTTTTTATTTTAAAATGATAATGATAAATTCTAAATCACAAAGATATGACATCAAAAAAGGAAACAGTATAAAATCACACTCCACATGATTCGCAAAATTAGTAAGGTTCATTATTATTTTTTGAATTTCATAAACATGCAGAAACAAAATTAAAAAGTGCTAATCTTTTAAAAAATTGACATTTTTATTCAAATAGTTTTGAACTTCTTCTACGTCTTTATCTCCTCTTCCTGATAGCGTTACTACAATTGATTCTGATTTTTTATGCTTTTTAGCAACTTTGACTGCCTCTACAATTGCATGAGCTGATTCAAGGGCAGGAATTATTCCTTCAGTTCTGGTTAATAGCAAAAATGCATCAATTACTTCTGCATCTGTGGCTGAATGATACTTTACTCGTTTGTTGTCTTTTAGGAATGAGTGCTCTGGCCCAACTCCTGGATAATCCAATCCTGCTGAAATGCTATGAGTTTCAGTGATTTGTCCTTCCTTATCTTGTAAGAGATATGTCATCATTCCATGCAATACCCCTTTTCTTCCAGCAGAGAGTGTTGCAGAATGGAATCCTGATTTTAGTCCCTTGCCTGCAGCTTCAACACCAATGATTTCAGCATTTGTGTCAACTAACGGAAAAAATGTTCCAATAGCATTTGAACCTCCTCCTACACATGCAATCACACAATCTGGTGTTTTGTTGTTTAATTTTTTCATTTGTGATTTTATCTCCTCTCCAATCACGCTCTGAAAATCTCTTACCATTACCGGATATGGGTGTGGACCAACTGCAGAACCCAAAAGATAGTATGTGTTTTTAACATTTGTAATCCAATCTCGGATAGCCTCATTGATTGCATCCTTTAGGGTCTTTGATCCAGATTTTACTGGATGAACCTTGGAACCTAACATGTTCATTCTAAAGACATTTAGCTTTTGCCTTATAGTGTCCTTATATCCCATGTATACTTCAGATTTCATTCCCAATGCTGCACAGGCCATAGCCGTTGCTACACCATGTTGACCTGCTCCAGTTTCGGCAATAATTCTTTTTTTATTCATTTTTTTTGCAAGTAGTGCTTGACCTAGGGTGTTGTTAATTTTGTGAGCACCTCCATGCAACAAGTCCTCTCTTTTTAGATAGATTTTAGCTCCACCAATTTTTTCAGTCAAGTTTTTTGCAAAATATAACGGTGTGGGTCTTCCTGCATATTGCTTGAGGTAATAATCTAATTCTTTTTTAAATCGCTTATCATTTTTGAATTTAAGATAATTTTCTTCTAGTTCCTGTACTGCTGGAACAAGTGTCTCAGGTATATATTTTCCACCAAACTCACCAAATCTTCCATCTTTAGGATATTTCAATATGCCTTAACCAACTTTTTTACTTGTTCTTCAATGTTGTTACTTTTCATTATGCTAGAACCTACCAAAAATGCATCAGCTCCACAATTTTTTAGATATTGAATGTCTTCAGGGGTTTCTATTCCACTTTCAGAAAGTATTGGTCTTGTTTTGTGAAATCCTTCCAAAACTGTTTTAGTTGTGCTAAGGTCAATTTCCAAAGTATCTAAATTTCTATTGTTAATTCCTATCAAATCTGCCTCTGTTTTTAATGCATTTTCAAATTCTTTTTTTGTATGAACTTCTAACAACACCTGTAAACCTTTTTTATGTGCATAATTTACAAATTCGTCAATTTCTTTTAAAAATTCTTGATCAAAGAGTGATTGAATGAGTAAAATATAATCTGCACCAATTTTTTTTGCAGCATCAATCTGAATATTCTCAATCATAATATCTTTCATTAAAAGGGGCACATCGACTGATTGTCTAACTTTCATAAAATTTTCTGGTGAACCATTAAACAAGTGGGGTTGAGTTAAAATTGACAGTGCTTTTGAGCCTCCTGCAATCATTTTCTCGGCTATTCTTACAGGATCACTCAACGTTCTGATTTTTCCGAGGGATGGAGAGGCAAATTTGATCTCAGTTAGAAGAGTGGCATGAGTGTGAGTTTTTATTATTTGCAAAAAATCTTTAGTTGATTGTTGTAAATTACAGTCTACATCATATGTTCCATCATTAATGGCCATCTGTGAATTGTTTACCAATCTTTTTAGTATATTTTCAGCCATTAACAATCTCCTTTAGTTTTGAGTAATCCCCAGTATTCTTTACAAAGTTTTCAAGTAATCTAAATGCATTACCATCTTTGATTGTTTTTAATGCAATCTCTACTCCGTCTTCAAAATTTTCTACAATGTTTGAAACTATTAGCCCTCCTGCTGCATTAAGTGCAGTAGTTTCAATCATTGCCTGATTTGCAGTATCATTTAAAACTCCTACAAATGATTTGATTGCATCTTCCTTTGTTTTAATTTGAATATCCTTTAGCGATGATTTATGAAGTCCTACTACCTCAGGATCAATGGCATTCATCAAAACTTTATCATTTCGTAAGACACATACTCGATTAACTGAGCTGGTAGAAAACTCATCCATTCCATCGTCTGAACGTACTGTCATGATATTTTCAAATCCTTTTCTTTTCATAATCAGTGGTAATCTATCTAGATATTCTATGGAAAAAACTCCGACAAGTTGATTTTTTACCTCAGCCGGATTCGATAGTGGTCCAAGAAGGTTAAACGCAGTTCTTTTTCCTATTTGCTTCCGTGCAACAGAAACGTGTTTCATTGCTGGATGAAATTTTTGTGCAAACATAAAACAGATGTTGTGTTTTTGCAAAATATCTGCAATGTTTGACGGATCTTGATTTAGATCATAACCAAAATACTCAAAAATATCTGCACTGCCTGAAACGCCTGAACTTGACCTGTTTCCATGTTTTGCAACAACTCCTCCTGCAGCTGCAACTACAAAAGATGCTGTAGTTGATATGTTGAAGGTTTGAAGCTTATCACCACCAGTACCGCACATGTCAATAACGGTTCCTTGATTTTTGGGTACAACTTTAAGAGCAAATTCGCTCATCTTGTCTAGCATCCCCAACAACTCATCATCAGTTTCTCCTTTATTGGCCAAATTCAATAGAAAGGAAGTATTTTCAGAATCTGTCGTTTTTCCTGATAAAATATCTGTCATTATTCCATTTACTTCGTTATATGTAAGATCCGTTTTTTCTTCTAATTTTTTTATCATTTCTGAAATCATTTTTTCTCTGCCACCTGTCTTATGAAATTTGCAATAATTTTTTTTCCATCCTCAGTCATTATAGACTCGGGATGAAATTGTACCCCTTCAATAAGGTATTTCTTATGTCGTATTGCCATAACTTCGCCATCATCCTCAGCTGTTGCTATTACTTCTAGCATTTCTGGTATGATCGTCTTATCTCCAACTAATGAATGATATCTTGTTGCTTTGAAGGGATTTTTTACTCCTTTGAATAATTCTGAGTTGGTATGTTTTACAGGACTAGTTTTACCGTGTCGCACACAACCTGCATTGGTCACCTTACCTCCAAACGAGGAGATAATTCCTTGATGACCTAGACAAACTCCTAGAATGGGAATCTTAATTCCAATATTTTTTATTACATCACTGCATATTCCAAAGTATTTTTTGTCATCAGGAGTTCCAGGACCTGGAGATATAATGATGGCGTCATATTTTTTTTGTTTTATTTCATTTATCGTAATTTTATCATTTCTTATAACTTCACACTCAACTTCTAGTTCCCCAAGATATTGTGCAATGTTGTACACAAAAGAATCATAGTTGTCTATTATTAGAAATTTCAATTTGATGCTTCCTTTAATGCTTGTAACATTGCTTTTGCCTTATGTTCAGTTTCTTTGAATTCATTTTCAGCTATTGAATCAGATACAATTCCAGCTCCTGATTGAACAAAGCCCTTGTTTCCTTCAATGAAAATACTTCTAATTGCAATTGCAAAATCACAACACCCATTGTATGAAAAATATCCAACAGCTCCTGCATATGGTCCTCTTTCCTCAATCTCCAACGCGTCAATTATCTCCATTGCTCTTACCTTAGGCGCACCTGATACAGTTCCAGCCGGAAATACTGCCTGAAATGCATCAAACATGTCTTTTTCTGAGGCTAAATTTCCAACAACATGGGTAACAATATGCTGAACGTGGCTAAACCTCTTTATTTTCATTAAAGATTCAGGACGTACAGTTCCATACTTGCAAACTTTGCCAATATCGTTTCTTCCCAAATCCACGAGCATCGTGTGTTCAGCTATTTCTTTCTCATCGTGAAGTAGCTCTTTTTCAAGTTTTTTGTTTTCATTTTCATCATCTGTTATTTTTCTTGTGCCAGCTATTGGGAATGTTTCAACTTTATCGTCAGTTATTCTTACTAACATTTCTGGAGATGCACCGATTAGCGTTTTATCATTTTGTTTAAGGTGATACATGTATGGTGACGGATTTAAATTCCTTAAAGTTTTGTAAAGTGTAAGGCTGTCTCCATCAACATCAAATGCAAATTTTCGAGATAAAACAACTTGAAAAATGTCCCCTTCATAGATGTATTGTTTTGCTTTATCAACAATTCTGGAAAATTCTTTTTTATCCATGTTTGGAATTATTTCAGATGCACTAAACGATTCAAAATTACCCTCTGATATTTTAAATTCACCAAATTTATTTTCATCGTAATAAAAATAAAATAATTTTTTGTGTATATTGTCATATAAAATCCCGTCATCATAAATTCCAAACTCCATTAATGGTTCTGAGGCATTATGCATGTTTGGAATTTCCTCCACTAATCTTATTGCATCATAATTTACTATGCCTACTGCTCCTCCCAGATATCTATATTCTCGGTTTTTTGATTTTTTTAACAATTTTTTTAGTTCTGCATAGGGATCATCTGTTTGAATAATCTCTGTGTCTTGATCTTTTTTGATAACTTCTACTTTATTGGAATACCCCTTTATGATTATTTTTGGATCAAAGCCCATAACTGATGTTTCTGCCAGAATCTCAGGACCTGTCAAAGATTCAAAGAGAAATGAATTCGAATAATTGCGAGAAATTTTATTGTAAATTTCAAACTGATTATCTGTTAAATCTAGGGGTATTATCTGAGGCACAGAATTTCCAAAGGTATCCACCCATAAACAAAATTTTAGCCGTTTATTATTTAAACCCTTTAATTTTCTAGCCATTAACCTTTCTTATTACTTCAAAATCATGCCATATTGTTAGAAATTGAGTTACTTGGATTCCAGAATAACAAAAGAGGAGTTTATCTCAATTAGGGGCGCAAGGCAAACACAACTTAGTGCACAAAACGCATTGAGACTTTTTGATCATTTTTGCAAAATATCTTTGTTAAACCATAAAGATTTTGAAATTATTTTTTGGAAAGTAAAGAAATAAATCAAAAATAAATTAGGCTAGTTTTTGTTTTTTATTGGTAGGCAAAGAACATAATCCAATTTAGCCACCGATTGTTTTGTTGTTGGTTTTTTAAGGTTAGGTGAAACGAACATCGCTCCTTTGTATTTTTCTAACCTTTTCAAAAGATACCTTGTTTCCAAGTTAGTAAATCTATCATGAGAATCCTTAACATTACTTCGTTTCCCAAATAAGGCATCAGCCTCATCAAAAATTAGGATCCCATTCAATTTTTTTGTTTTTTTAATTATTCTGTCGATATTCTTTTCAGTTTCTCCAATATATTTGGAAAAAGCTTTAGGTAGGTTAATTATGTAAAGTGGTTTATTGTTTGTAAGATCTTTTGGATTCTTGCCTCTGAAATAATCTTGAGCCTTCATTAGGTTCTTTGAACTTAGCAACTTGCCAGAGAAATAGGCAACTCTCCTCTTCGTAAGATTATTAGAATTATTTACTTTTTTCGATGTATTTTTTTTAATTACATTTCTTTTTTCAATTGTTTTTCTTTTAATTGACAATACAAGAAGAATCAATTACCTGCATATCAAAACTACCCATAAACTTTTTTTGATTATCTTAACACTTTTCTCAGAGTTTCGCTTATAGGTTAGATCCATGTACAAAAATTATGACAAAGGAACTATCGCCAAAGATGCGCTATTCATCTAATTTTGCGGTTCTCTTACCTCTTGATTCATTTCTTAATATTTAGACTATATTTTGGCAGGATAAAAAAGAAAAGAAAATGGCGCTAATTGCGCTTACTAAAATGAGCATTAACACGTAGTTTTTGCTTTATTTGACGGATTTCTTCTTTTTGTTCATTATTCTGAATGATCAATTGGTTGATCTTTCTAACCAAAACCTTTTGATTTCCATCTGGTCCCGTAATAGGGGTAATGCTTTTCACAAAAACTGTAACTTGTAAAATTATTAATTGATACGAAGTCATAAAATTTGAAAATTTTCATAAATATATTTGACCTTAAAATTATTGCAGTCGATAGTAATTTCATCCATTCGATTTGAAATTATTTAGTCTAATGATGGTATTACGATTTAAATCCCATCCATAAGCTTAAGTTTAAAATTATCAAGGGAAATTAATGGACATTTATGGAAAAAAGTTACCCGTTATTATCATAATTATTCTTATTGGCATTCTTGTATTACAGTTTATGAGTAATGATAACAACAGGCAACTCATAGATTCTGAGACGTGTGAATTATACATTGAAGATTCTCAAATTGGAGGTAAAAAATATTTAAATGAATTTGATTCAACATGTTTGAATTTTAAAAATCTTAATCCATAAAAAAAGAATCTAACTTGAAAACTTGAGAGGTTTTTTCCTAATTACGAGAGAAACTATGCCAACATCTCTTTGAAATGACCATAAATTCAGGAATATTTGGGAAAAATAACAAACTGATAACTAAGATAGATACAAATTGAATTAATTCTAAAACATGGAATAGCTAATCTAGATTGGATGTATCATAACTCTATTAATGTAATGTTTTTTTTAAGACAATAATGACTTTTAATTATACGCAGAAACTTTTGGCAGGCACTCTAGCCCTAGTTCTTGTCGCAGGTATGACTAGTCCTGCATTTGCAGGGTTTTCAATTCCACCTGAATGTGAGAATATTCTACCTCCAATGGGAGTAAGTAATAACAACAATCCTCCGACTGAACAAAATGTAGTGTATTGTGAAGTTAATGGGCCAGAAACTTGGTTTATAGGAACTTTGGACAATCCGCAAGTAGTAATTGCAGATCCTAATGCAGGTCCTTGGATAAAATCTCTTGAAGCTCCAGATAACGGTTTTACACCTAACTTTGAAGATTCTTTAATTGAGATAATTCAAGTAGGAGATGGACCCGCCTGGACAGATTGGCATGAAGAAATACGCGACCCTGAATTTGAGATGTTCATTTTAAATGCTCAAGCGTCTAATCCTGATGGTTCACAATATGACGGAATTTTCAATGTTACTCAAACTCCAACTTCTGTTTGGATTGACTTTATTCCCCCACTAGAACCTGGTAGCCTATTGTTCATTGAAAAAGAAATTGTATATTTAGCTTCAGGTCCACCAAGGGATGAACCTCTAGTGATGGCACAATGGCCTACTTTTGATGATGAAGAAGAACCACCAGTAGTAGCAGGAGAACTCCTGTCACTTGATAGTACAGCACTAGTAATTGCAGGACTAACATCAATGTCAATGTGGATGATTCCAACAGTTGCAGGACTTGCAGGTGCTGGAGTGTATCTGATAAAGTTTAGAGCACACAGAGATTAATTCTCTTTTTATTTTATTTTAGAAATAATTTTAAATCAATCTAATCTTTTAATCTCATCTAAAACTTGAGGATTTTCAAGTGAAGTTAAATCACCTAAGTCCAATCCTAATAACTTTGCTTTTAGCAGACGTCTCATAATTTTCCCTGTTCGGGTTTTAGGGAGATCTGATAGAAGAAATACAAATTTTGGTTTGGCAAGTTTACCTATTTTTTCGGAAATATAATTAGATGTCTCGATATCTAATGTAAGTTCTGGTTTTTCTTCTGGAACAATAAATAAGATGATTGCTTCCCCTGTGATATCATCCGGAATGGCAACTGAGGCTGCATCAGATATTTTGTGATGACTTATTGCAGTGTGTTCAATTTCTGCCGTACTCATTCGATGACCTGACACATTAATTACATCATCTGCTCTACCTTTCATGTACCAAAGACCATCGTCATCAACAAAAACATAATCTCCATGAAACCAAATATTTTCAAAGCGAGACCAATAAGTTTGCAAATATCTTTGATCATCATTTAATAGACCTCTTGTCATTGCAGGCCAAGGAGATTTTATTACCAGGAAACCATCCTTATTTCTAATTGAATTTCGGTCAGCATCAAAAACATCTAAATTAATTCCAGGACATGGAATTCCAACAGTAGATGGTTTTAGTTTCATTCCTGGAAATACAGAAAGCATTGCACCTCCAATTTCTGTGCCTCCAGATAGATTCATAATAGGGATTTTGTTATTGCCAACTTTTTCAAATAACCATCTCCAAGAATCCTCATCCAAAGGTTCGCCAGTTGTAGGGATGTTTTTAATTTTATATGAAGGATGAAGCTTCAACGGCTCTACGTTATTTTTTTTAAATAATCTAACTGCAGTTGGTGAAATTCCAAAGATTGTTACGTTGTAATCATACAACATATTCCAAATTCTTTCAAAATTTGGATAAACCAATGCGCCATCATAAATTACAGCACTAGCCCCTCTAATCAATAGACCATAAACATTCCAAACTAGTCCAGTAATCCAGCCAATATCTGCAGGCCATAAAATTATGTCATTTTGGGATGTATCAATCAAAAAAGCAGCCTGATGACCGGCAAACACTGAAAATCCACCATGAACATGGACTACTCCTTTTGGCTTTCCTGTAGTTCCTGAGGTGTATAAAATGAAAAGCGGATCCTCCGAATCAGTATCTTCTGTAGGACATAAATCTGATTGAGAAGATATTAGACCCTCATAAAATAATACTTTGTCAGATTTTTCATATACATCAATGCCTTTGTAGGGTATGACAATTATTTTTTCGATATCTGTGTTTTTTATGGCAATTTCAATAGTGTTTTTTTGAGATATTGATTTTCCTTTTCTTTGAAATCCATCACAGACAAAAAGTATTTTTGCATTACAATCTTGCAATCTGATTTGTAATGATTCAGAGCTGTAACCAGAAAATATTACTGTCTGTATTGCACCAATTTTTGCAGATGCTAGAATTGCTATAATGGACTCCTCAATCATAGGAAGATAAATAGCTACAACATCTCCCTTTTGAATACCTAAGGATTTTAATGCATTTGCAAGCCTACATACTTTATTATCTAATTCTCTGTATGTTATTTGGGAAGTAGTTCCATCTTCAGAAACAAATGTGTATGCAACCTTATCTGGACAGATCTTACAGAATTTTTCAACCGTAGATTTGTAAATGTTGGTTTTTCCTTTGACAAACCATTGAGACCAAGGGATACCTTGGGATAAATCTAGAACTTTTTCATATGGTTCATCCCAAACTATTCCAATATGTTTTTCAACTTCTCTCCAAAACCATTCTAAATCCTTGTTAGCCTTTTTAGATAACTGATCTAATGAGGGTATATTGAGTTTTTTCATGAATCGATGAATTTCCGAATTTTGTTTTTGTTCTTCTGTTGGAATAAATTCAAAATTAGACAATTAATCATATGAAAATTCTCAAGGTAAAAAATTTTTAAATTTAAGAAATTTCAATGCCTAGCCGTCTTGCACATGAAATTGCCGCTTTACCATCATCCTCAGAAATACCAGCTTTTTGGAATTTTTTTATCCATTCATTAGACAGGTTCATGGTGTTTTCCTTATAATATTCCCTCAAAATCACGCCTACTTTAGAGTCTAGATGCTCTTTTGTAGCTGAATTCATACCTTTTTGTAGGATTGTAGAATCTGAATTTGCCAATATTTTAATAAATTCTACATCCTCCAAAGAAAGATCCTTCAATCTTAATCAATTTCCTTTGTTAACAAATTAAGGGTTATTTTGGGATCTGCCTTCCCTTTTGTTTTTTGCATTACCTTGCCTACAAGAAAATTAATTGTTTGTGGATTAGATTTTGCTTGCTCCACTGCTTGAGGCTCTTGTGAAATCACCAGTTTAATTATTTGAAGTAATTCATTTTCATCAGATACATTTCCCAAATCTAACTCAGAAATTACTACTGATAGTTCCTTTCCACTTTTTACAATTTCATATAATGCATTTTTAGCAGAGGTTCTAGTTAGCTTTCCAGAATGAATTGCATCAGCCAAGTCTCTTAGATGTGTTGAATTTATTTTTGAGATCTCTCTTTTTTCCCTGGTATCTACCAAACCCATAAGGTCTGTTGTAATAATATTTGCAACTTCTTTTGCATTTAATTCATTGTGGGATTTGTCAAAAAGATCTGAATAGAATTTATCTAAAGATAAAACGTTTGCCACTTGGTCTGGAATGCCATAGTCTTTCACATAACGTTCTTTTTTGGAACTTATACTTTCGGGCATTTCTAATTTTAATTTTTCTTGCATATCTTTTTCAATTCTTATCCATGGAATGTCGCCTTCAAGAAAATATCTATAATCTAGTTCTTCTTCTTTTGATCTTGAAGAAATGGTTATTTTTCTCTTGTCATCCCAATGTCGCGTTTCTTGAATTATAGGAATTTCTCTAGAGTGGAGACTTTCTTGTCTGGTGATTTCAAAATGAACTGCTTTTTCCAAATCATGAAATGAACCAATATTTTTAATTTCAACCTTGTTTCCACCTTCAATTGAAACATTTGCATCAGCTCTCATAGCTCCCTCCAAACTAGGATCTGAAACATCAAGATTCTCAAGAAGATTAGATAAAATGGTTAGAAACTCTCTTACTTGTTTAGGATTTTCAAAATCGGGCTCAGTCACAATTTCAACCAATGGTGTGCCTGCTCGATTATAATCTACAAGAGTAATTTGATTTTTTGAAGAACTTCCTTCATAAATTAGTCTTCCAGGATCTTCTTCTAGCTGAATTCGGGTGATCCTTATTTTTTTATCTCCAACCATAATCATTCCTGAACCACCAACACTGGTATCACCATAGATATTCAATTGTGTTATCTGAAAGTTTTTTGGAAGGTCGGGGTAAAAATAATTTTTTCTAAAAAACGCAATTTTTTCTGGAGTGCTGCAATTTAGGGCCATGGCAATCAGAGTTGCTTTTTCTATTGCTTTCTGATTTAATCTTGGAAGGGTTCCTGGAAGTCCCATACAAATAGGACAAATGTTTGAATTTATTTCAGATTCCCTATAATTTGCCTTGCAAGGACAAAACAACTTGCTTTCAAGTTTTGTCAATTGACAGTGTATTTCTAATCCAATCTTAGTCATATTGGTATCTCCGGTAATCGTACAGTTGTTTCAAGAGCA
>JAOTYR010000029.1 GCA_029861785.1 Candidatus Nitrosopumilus sp. | reverse complement strand
TGTATCATCACCTATTGCAACAGCAAATTCGAAATTATCATTAATCAAAAACAGTACTGAAATGATAGTACTCAAAAATAATATTCTAGTAAAAATTTCTCTCATCATATTGTAAATGGTTTTATCGCTTTTGAATATTAGGTATAATTTACACGACAAACAGAGAGTAAATTAAACTCACAAAAAAAATGACCCACTCTTTTAACATATTACATACTACCAAATTGTCTTTTATAGCCATCTGAGAAATAGTAAGAAAAAATTCAAACTGACACGAAACTATATAATTTTATTTTTCAGTTAGAATACGAATTAGTTTAACCAAATCCAAGCAGTGTCATAGAAATAAGTTGCATCAAAGAGCAACGGCCCAACCTACGGTTTATCCTTTTACCTTTACCATCCTGAAAAATCTTATCTACGGTAATTTAATGAATTTTTGCTGTAATACATAATAAGGGAAACGAGATTTTAAAATTTGATGGTAGTAAAAAACATTACAGTTTTGGGATCTGGAATTATGGGGCATGGTATAGCACAAGTTTCTGCAACTGCGGGATATAATGTAGTTCTTCGAGATATTGAACAGCAATTTTTGGATAAAGCAATGGAGAAGATAAAATGGAGTCTAGATAAACTAGCATCTAAAGAAAAAATAACACAGCAAGAAGCTGATTTAATTTATTCTAGAATAAAACCTGTCGTGGATTTAGGAGAAGCTGTAAAGAATGCAGAATTAGTTATTGAAGTGGTTCCTGAAATTATGGACTTGAAGAAAAAAGTTTATGCAGAGCTTGATTCTGTTGCTAAAAAAGATGTAATCTTTGCATCAAATACAAGCACATTACCCATTACAGAAATAGCAAACACCACAACACGCCCTGAAAAATTTATTGGAATTCATTTTTTTAATCCCCCACAATTAATGAAACTAGTCGAAGTCATCCCAGGAGAAAAAACATCACAAGAGATTGTTGATTTAACTCAAGAATATGTAAAATCAGTAAACAAGACTGCAGTGTTGTGTAGAAAAGATGTCCCAGGATTTATTATCAACAGACTTTTCATTCCAATGGTACATGAAGCATGCTATGCGATGGATAGAACTAGTGCGTCACTTGAAGAAATTGATTCTGCAGTAAAATTCAAACTAGGTTTTCCGATGGGAATTTTTGAGTTAGCGGACTTTACTGGAATGGATGTAATTCACAAAGCAACAACTGAGATGTATTTACGAGACAAAAAAGTAATTTTTCCACATCCAACTATTGAAAAAATGTTTAATGAGAAAAAGTTGGGGCAAAAATCAGGTGAAGGATTTTACAAATATTCTGATGACAAGTACGAACGAGTTACATTATCTGAAGAGCTTGCCGAAAAATTCAATCCAATTCAGCTAGTTGCAAACATCTTAAACAATGCAGCATGGTTGGTAACTAATGGTGCAAGCGACATTGCAGAGATTGAAAAAGCAGCACAGTTAGGATTAGGGCTCAAAAAACCACTTTTTGAAACAGCCAAAGAAATTGGCATTTCAAACATTGTAAATGAACTAAATCAACTAGCAAAAAAGAATGGAGAATTTTACAAGCCAGATCCGTTACTTGAATCTATGCTGTAATTAATTCTAAAATTTTATCAACTGCTTGTTTTGGAGTATCCACTCCAATGATTTTGATATTTTTTCTATGATCCACATAATTGTCAATAAACTGCCGAGTTACTCCACCCATATTTCTAATTGAAACCATTGGTTTTTTGTGCATGTATGCAGCACAAATCTCAGATAGAGTTCCTGAACCACCGCCAATTATTATTATTCCATCAGATGATAATGCAGTTAGAAAATCTCTTGTTAGTCCCATCCCAGTAGGAATTACAACATCACAGTATTCGTTTGCCATCGATGAGTCAGCCTGAGGAATAATCCCCACAGTAAGCCCGTTTGAATCACTTGCTCCATGGCATGCAGCCTCCATTACCCCACCAAGTCCTCCAGTAACTAAAACATGACCTGCCTTTGCAATCTCGGAGCCTGTCTCATAGGCAATCTTAGAGTGCTCTTCAGTGCAGCCATTTGTATTATGTCCAATAATTAGAATCTGAGTTTTTTTTGGCATTTACTATCTGAATCTTTTGTGTATCAAATATGTTTCCAAACGCAAATTATATTAAATAAAGACCCACAAGTATTACATGGAAAAACGTTCAATGCCAGTTTGTTTCACAAAAGAACAACACAAAATGATCGAAGAATTTGCCAAGAGAAACGGAATGGTAAACACAAGTCAAGCACTTGAGAAGATCCTATCAGAATAACCATACTTTTTAATTCTGTTTTTATTTTCAAGATAAATGTGCACATAATATGAAAATTTAAGATATCCTTTAAAGACTAGAGTGATTTTTATATGTCTAGAAAATGAAATTTAAAAAAATCCCTTTAATGATTTTCCTAATAGGAATTTCAATGACGCTTATTTCATCTGCTAATGGAATTTTAGCTCCAAAGACTAATCTTGATTTGTATTTGGATAGTGATCTTATTGTGATGGGCAAAGTATTATCACTAGAAGAGATAAAAGATGTGTCTAACACTACCCCAAGGACATCATATGAAATAATAATATCACAATACATCAAGGGAAACACCGAAACCAACCAGATTACAGTAGTTGGTTTTGGTTCATTAAACTCAACAATGCAAATGGATAATCAAATTATAATGTCTGAAGGCCAAAAAGCTTTACTAATGCTCAATGAACAAATTGATGGATACTTGTACATATCCCCTTATTCTCTTTCTTCAGATTTTCTTAATCCAGACTTACATTTTATTTTACCACCCCTAAAATTACTCAAAGCAGGAATTTCCAGTGAGGATATTCATTGCAAAAGCCATTTAGAACTTGCACTAAAATCATCAAATGGATCTCCGGTGTGTCTCAAATCTGAATCAAAAAATATCCTATACAATAGAGGATGGATAAAGTAATTAAATTCCAAGGACTACAAACAGTATGAAGATTTTTTTATTGATTTGTTTTTCTTTGTTACTTGGTTTTGTAAGCCACGATGTTTTTGCAGAAACTGAAATGACAGGTTCACTACAAATACTGGTTTCACACGGTCCTGGAGATAACCCACAACCATACTCATTCTGGTTCATGCCAGATGATCAAGCCACCTCTTACAAATTAAACCCCTCCACATTACCCCAAAACATTCTTGATTGGGCAGAAGAGAGAGTAAGAGTTACAGTTGATGAGGTAAGATCGTCATCATTTGAAACATCATTAAATCAAAACGAACAATTTTTACACATTACCTCAATAGAAGTAATTAGTCAACCAGAAGAAATTTTATTTTCTCATACTCCCCCTCCCGTTAGATCAGTTACCCTTTTGAGTAAGTTTTTGGATGAACCTGCAACACCCTCTGAAGATCCTAATAGAAGTCCAGGGCAATTCAAAGCACCCAATGATGTTGCAGTTGACGATTCTGGCAACATATACACCATAGAGTGGGGACAAAATACTGGAGAGGGGCACCGAATTCAAAAGTTTGACTCTAGTGGAAACTTTTTGTTTAAATTTGGTAAAGGTGGAACTGGGGGTTCTGGAGATTTCTTTGGTCCATCAGGTATTGAAGTTGACAGTAGTGGCAACATATACGTCGTGGAGTCTTGGGGCAACCGAGTTCAAAAGTTTGACTCTGATGGAGTGTTTTTGCTAGAGTTTGGTGCGGCAGGTTCTGGTGACTCGGAATTTAATAATCCATTTGGCATTGCAGTTGATAGTTCTGACAATGTCTATGTTGCAGATACTTTCAATCATCGCATTCAAAAATTTAATTCTACCGGAGTGTTCCAAGGATGGCTAGGTGGATGTACTGCTGGTGATAATTGTCTTGCAGGCCCAGTAAGTGATGGTTTTTTATGCACTGCAGCTACTTGCGGACTATCAGTCTTTTCTGTAGCTAATGGGGGCTTTAATTCTCCACGTGGAATTGTAATTGACTCAACTAATAAAATCTATATAGTACAAAGTGCCAATGACCGCATCCAAAAGTTTGACTCTAATGGTGGATTTTTGACTGGACTTAACCCATTTACCTCAAGTGGTACTGCTGAAGGACAGTTTTCTGACCCACATGGAATTGCAGTTGATACCACACACGTCTATGTTTCAGATGCTGGAAGTCACCGAATTCAAAAGTTTGATCATTCTTTGGCTTTCGTATCAATGTGGGGTTGGGGAGTACAAAACGGTACTGCAGCACTGCAGACATGTATGAGTGGTTGTCAGATAGGGTTAGCAGGTTCAGGAGTTGGACAACTTGATTCTCCAGAAGGAATAGCATCAGGTAGCATTTATGTTGCAGATGCAAAAAATGACCGCATCAAAAAATTTAGCACTTCTGGTGGGTATGTATCAGAGCTTGGTGCGGTTCCAGATTTAATTCATAATTCAACATATTATCAAGATCTTTTTTATGACAGCGCAGGATCATTGAAAAATTACTATAATGTTTCCTCATATGGCCACTTTATTTTAAATGGAACTGCCGATGATTGGAAAACTCTGCCAAGCAACAAGGCAGTTTATGTAATTGATCCTAATTTGATGGTTACTCATGCAATGAATGTCCATGAGGGAACTGTTGATTTTTGTAATCCCACCCCTGTGACGAATTTACTTCTAGTCTTTAACGGAGATGTTATACCTGGCGGTGGTGGTGCCTTTGGTACACTTGGAACTCCAGCTACACTTAGGCCAACTGATGATGATTGTGATAACATAACTGCTTCAGTATCATGGCTTCCAGATTATGGGGGCGGCTTCTGTTGTGGTCAAGACGATGAGAGAGGATTAGGAACACCCGCCCATGAGGTGGGTCATAACATAGGATTACGGCATACACCTCCACCACCAGGGGATTGGGTAGCCACTGGTCCGTATAATGATCCATATCACGATCCTAATTCACTAATGAGCACAAATGCCGACCGCGAGGGTCCAGCACCACTAATAATGGCCCAACGAGATAAGGTTGGATGGGTAGACTCTGGAAATAAGGTGGAAGTTGCAAGTGGCGCCAGTGCAACAATTACTCTTGATTTCAGCAATGAACCCCAAGGAGGGGTAAACCCTCAGATGATAACAGTTCCACTTTCAGATGGGACTTCATATATAATTGAGGGGCAAAAGGAGGGACTGTTTAGTGATACTCCTCAAGATAAAACTGGCGTATTAATTTACAAAAAAATTCCCGGTGGAAATGATTATTCTTATCTGACATTTGACCCAAATGATAAACTTGCAGAATATTCTCTGGTGGCAACTGCTGGAACAGACACATTATCTGATTTTGACGAGGCATCTTTAGAGGTAGGTGAAACATATGAGGATGTTGTAAATTCCGTAAATGTTACTGCATTATCCACTGGTAATTCAATTACCGTTTTTGTATCAAACAATGCAACCTCCACATGCACTCCCCCCTCTGGAGAAAATTGGGTAATCTCTGAGAGCTGTACCTTAACTGGAGATGTAACTGCAAATATGAACATCACAATTCAAGATAATTCCCTATTAACGATTCCAGATGGATTAACAGTATTTTTTGATCCAACCACATTTAGCATAACAGTAATTTCTGGAAGCGGGATTCTTGTAGAACAAGGCGGTAGTATTCAAACCTCACCCTAACCAAAATAATTTAATGTCACATAGATTAAATTGATTCAAAAAAATAAGATGTAATATGGGTCTATTTAGCAAAAAGCCAACCTACTGTGCAGTATGTAACAGGGAGATCACTCATAAGCACAACCCAAAACGAGAGTGGAATATCAAGGGATCTCTTTGTGGAGACTGCCATGTAGATAAAACAAAAGAGTTCTACGAGGCAAAAATTAGACAGCCGTGTGTAAAGTGTGGAACCACAAGAAAGATTTCTGACCTGTGGGAACCACGATGGCAATGGGATATGGAGGGGCTTCTTTGTAAGGAATGTTTTGATAAAAAAGAAGAAGAGCATACAACAAAGAAAAACTATTGCTCATTATGTGGTGCAAAGATGAAATTAATCAGATACAACCCAAAACCAAAATGGAAAATTAAAGGCCAGCTCTGCAGAAAATGCTGGGATGGAAAAAAAGAAGAGTTTGGATAAGTCATGGGATTTTTTAAAAAATTTCAGTGTAATATTTGCTCTAATAAATTCTCAAAACAAGAAGAACTAATGCAACATCAACAAGTAGTTCATTTTAAAGATCAACCCTATGATTGCAAAAAGTGTGAAAAATACTTTTCAAATATGGAAGACATGAGAACACATTTACAGCGAGAACACAGTTACAAAAAAGACAGATAGCTATATAGCTTTTACAGTCTTAACTACTGGAGGTCTTTCTTTAGTAAATACTCTAAATCCACAAATACATTTGATTTCTGGTAAACGTGAGAGTTCAGTGTTGGAAACATTTGTTCCACACCTCAAACAAGAGTAAATTACATCAAAGGTCTCCTGAGAAGTCTCTTCTACATCATCAAAGTCTTCATCAACCATGTTTATCGTAAAATTTTCGATAATTTAAGGTAATACCAATTATGTTAAAGACAATTCAATGTAGACAGCATCAGGAATTTTAAGTCTCATTAGTTGTCTTATTGCTTTGTCATCAGCATTAATGTTAATTATTCTTCGGTGCATTCTCATCTCCCATTTTTCATAAGTTTCAGTTCCGCTTCCACATGGGGATTTTCTCGTTGCGATGTGTAATCGTTTAACAGGAAGTGGAGTAGGTCCTTTTACTTTAACACCAGTTTTTTTTCCAATACCCATGATTTCGCCACAGACACCATCTAGTTTTGGTAGGCTAGTCGAGGTGAGTTTTACACGGGCAGTTTGAGTCATTTAACTTGCCCTATGGTGTGTATTTTTCTGTAATTTCCTTAACAATTCCTGCGGCAATAGTTGCACCCATATCTCGGAGTGCAAATCTACCCATCTCAGGGAATTCTTGGAAAGTTTCAATAGGAGTTGGTCGTACTGGTCTAATTTTTACAATTGCAGAATCACCAACCTTGAGGAATTTTGGATTCTCCTCATCAACTGCACCAGTTGCTGGATTTATTTTTTGTACAAACTCTGTTACTGTTGCTGCCACTTGTGCAGTGTGACAGTGCATTACTGGAGTATATCCAGGTGCAATTGCTGTTGGATGGTGAATTACTATAATTTGTGCTTTGAATTCCTTTGCAACATTTGGTGGTGCATCAGGAGTTCCAAGAACATCGCCTCTTTTGATATCTTTCTTTTCAATCCCTCTAAGGTTAAAACCAATGTTATCGCCTGCTTCGGCTGATGGCATTTCTGTGTGGTGTGTTTCAATTGATTTTATTTCACCTTGAGCACCTGAAGGCATTACAATGATTTTTTGTCCTGCTTTCATTACTCCGGTTTCAACTCTACCTACAGGTACAGTTCCGACACCAGTGATTGTGTAAACATCTTGAATTGGCACACGTAGTGGTTTGCCAAGTGGTTTTTCAGATACTGTAAAGTCATCAAATGCTTCAAGTAGTGTTTTTCCGGTATACCATGGCATGTTTTCTGATTTATTAACCAAATTATCTCCTTTCCAGCCAGAAACTGGAATAAATGGTACATTTTCTAATTTGTAACCAACAGATTTTACTAATTTTTCGCCTTTTTCTTTGGCTGCTTTGAATGCGTCTTCTGAATAATTGCTATCGTCCATTTTGTTGATTGCAACAATTAGCTGCCCAACACCTAAAGTTTTGAGCAAAAATGCATGCTCTCTTGCTTGGCCGCCTGCAGCAATTGCAGTATCAGTTTCACCTTCTTTTGCAGAAAGTACCAATATTGCAGCATCTGCCTCAGAGGCTCCTGTAATCATGTTTTTAATAAAGTCTCTGTGACCTGGTGCGTCAATTAACGTAAAGAAGTATTTTGGAGTTTCAAATTTTTGGAAAGCAAGATCAATTGTAATTCCTCTTTCTCTTTCATCTTTAATATTATCCATTACCCATGCATACTTGAAAGTGTCACCTTTTCCGGTCTTTTCGGATTCGGCTGCATGTGATGCAATAGTTCTCTCATCTACAACACCAAGATCCATCAAGAAATGACCCATGGTTGTTGATTTTCCATTATCAATATGTCCTGTAACAATCATGTTCAGGTGTGGTTTATCTGCCATGTCAATTTCCTATTCAAGGGGATTTATTACTGTTATGAATTTTTGAAAAAAAATCGTTGTTTCTTGAATATTTTGTAGATCAGAAAAATTTCAAAACTACACATAAATCGAGGTGTTATTGACATCAATTATGAAAATTACCGTATCAGTAATCAAGGCAGATGTAGGTGGAGTAGGAGGTCATACCAAGCCAAGTGATGGATTACTTGAAGCAGTAAAAAAAACCGTTAAAGATTCTGAAGATTTACTAATTGACTACTATATCGGTTATTGTGGAGATGATGTGCATATTGTTATGTCCCATACTCATGGAGTAGACAATAATAAAATTCACAAACTAGCGTGGGATTCGTTCATGGCAGGAACCCAAGTTGCAAAAGCAGAGGGATTGTATGGAGCAGGACAAGATCTCCTAAAAGATTCATTTTCAGGAAATGTAAAGGGAATGGGTCCAGGAGTCGCCGAGATGGAGTTTGAAGAAAGACCGAATGAAGCATTTACAGTATTTGCGGCAGACAAAACAGAACCTGGGGCTTTTAATTATCCATTTTACAGAATGTTTGTAGATGCCCTAAGCAACACAGGACTAATTGTAAATAAATCATTAGCACGTGGTGTTAACATTAACATTATGGATGTAGAAAAAGCACAGATTGCAGAATTATCACTATGGGAAGACAAACCATCCATTGAAGCTGCTTTGATGTATCCTGGAAGATATGTAGTATCAACTGTGACTACAAAAGATGGAGAGCCAATAGTTGCATCATCAACTGATAGGCTTCACAACATTGCAGGAACTTATGTGGGAAAAGATGATCCGATTTGTCTCGTAAGAACTCAAAAAAACTTTCCAGCAACTGAAGAAGTTGGTAGTGTCTTTAACAATCCTCACTATGTAGCAGGAAACACAAGAGGAAGTCACAATATGCCATTAATGCCAGTTAAACTAAATTCTGCGGCTACAATTAATTTCTGTATTCCAATTGTTCAGGCACTAGTCTTTAGCATGCATAATGGAAAGTTCACAGGACCATTTGATGGATTCTCAACTCCTGATTGGGATTACATAAGGGAAATCGCAACAAAGAAAGCACTTGCAATGAGAAGTCAGGGCTTTGTTCATCCTGCAACTCTAGTTCCCTCCGAATTAGAGTATGCGGAAGGATACAAAGCAAGAATGAGTGTCCTTGAAGAGAAAATGAAGCCCCTTGAAGGAACTTCTGCAAGTGGTCAAAAGAAGGAAAATTACGAAGATCCAGATTAAAAAAATCTGTTTCCTGGAGGAATAATTTTTGAGAAATAGTTAAATGAAAACAAGGATTAATCTATAACATCTGATGCAAATTATTTCGAAAATATTTGATTGGAAAACTTATGTGTTTACTGCAGTTGCAGTAATCGGATTTTCAAATATTGTTGTACAATTGTTTGGTCAAACTATACCAAATGTCATGGTGACTTTTTTTAGAAATGCCGGAGAAGTTGTAATTTTAGTATCAGTATTTTTGTTTGCAATAACATGGCTAGTAAAGGCAAGACCTCACAATCGACCAAAAAATTATGATGTCATAGTATTTGATGTTTATGGAAATAAGAGTGAAATTGATGGTATTCGTACAAATTTTAAAACGCATGATGTTGCATGGAGCTTTATGAAACAGTACAAGGAATCATATCCCCTCTATAACTTTGCCCTAGTTACAAAGCATACAAAACAGGACAAACCAACTATCTTCAAGTATATTTAGATTAGAAAACAAATAATTATTTCAAAATACCACTCCAATTATGCCAGTAAAGATATTTAGCGGCGTAGAACATGTTGTCGAAAAATCAATTAACAACTTTATCAAAGACGTCAAGGTTATTGATATCAAAATTACCAGTCACTTAAACAAGAATGAAAAGTCACAGATTTTTGTTTTGATTCACTACGAAGGGGCACCACCCAGTCATTCAACAGGTCCAGGACTACTATAATTTAGATTCAAACTTTTATTCAGGATCATAACACAAGATTAGAGTGAAGTTTTCTATTTTAGCTGAATCTCTAAACAAGATGGAATCAACTACAAAGAGATTAGAGCTAACACAATATTTAGTTGAATTGTTTGAAAACACTCCACAAGATATTATTTCAAGAATTGTTTATCTTTTGCAGGGCAAGATTAGACCAGACTTTGAAGGAATAGAGTTAGGAGTAGCTGAAAAACTTGCAATAAAGGCCATTTCAAAATCATCTGGCATTACAACAAAAAAGATTGAAGAGGAATACAGAAAAAGTGGGGATTTGGGCCAAGCTGCCACGATAATACTCGAACAAAAAACACAAACAACGTTTCTTGTAGAAAACATTACTGTAGAGCGAGTCTATGAGACATTGTTTAAGATTGCAAGACTAGAAGGATCTCGCTCACAAGACATGAAGATGAAATATATCTCTAGTCTTCTAAACGATGCAACCCCGCTTGAGGCAAGTTATCTTCTAAAGATTTTGCTTGGAACTTTGCGCCTTGGAGTTGCAGAAAATACGGTAATGGACGCATTGGCCATTGCATATTCTGGAACTAAAGAAAACAGGAAGGCACTTGAACATGCCTACAACGTATCCAGTGATTTAGGAAAGGTAGCAGAAACAATAGCAAGTAAAGGACTCAAAGGGATAGAACAGTTTGAAATTGTTTTGTTCAATCCTATTAGGCCAATGCTCGCAGACCGTGTTAAAAGCGAGGAAGAATCCATTGAAAAGATGGGAATAGAATTCGCAGCAGAATACAAGCTAGATGGAGAACGTGTTCAGGTACATGTAGACGGCAAGAAAGTTGTCCTGTTTTCAAGAAGTCTGGAGAATATTTCGAAATACTATCCAGACATTATTGAAAATATTCCACAGGCAGTAGAAGCAGATCAGGTAATATTAGAAGCCGAAGCTGTTGCAATAAATGAAAACTCTGGAGAATTTTTACCGTTTCAAGAGCTGATGCACCGAAGAAGAAAATATAAAATTGAAAAAGCAGTAACTCAATATCCAATCACAGTTAATTTTTTTGATGTATTATATTGCAATGGAAAAAGTTATTTGGATAAAGATTACATTGGCAGAAGAAGACTCTTAGAAAAAATTGTAAAGGAAGATAACTTTGTAAAACATGTTCCAATGACTATAGTAAAATCTCAAAACGAGGTCGAGGATTTCCTTGAAAACAGCATCAACTCAGGATGTGAAGGACTTATGTTAAAAATGACAGACAAACCTTACCAAGCAGGATCAAGAGGAAACTATTGGTTAAAGCTCAAAAGAGAATATAGAAACGAGCTTGGTGATAGTTTAGATCTTGTTGTAATTGGGGCATACTTTGGAAAGGGAAGAAGAACAGGAAGGTATGGAACTCTACTTTTGGCATCATATGATGAGGATACCGATACATTTACGAGCATATGCAAAGTAGGGACTGGATTTACAGATGAATACTTGGACCAACTATATCAAATCTTGTCTGACAAAGTCACAATAAAGAAAAATCCAAGAATTAACAGTGAGATGGAGGCAAATGTTTGGTTTGAGCCAGAATTGGTAATTGAGGTAGTGGCATCGGAGATCACCCTGAGTCCAATTCACAAAGCTGCCAGAGATGTAATGAGAAAAGATACAGGTCTTGCATTAAGATTCCCAAAGTTCACTGGCAAAATTAGAGTGGAAAAATTTGCAGAAGACGCATCAACTAATGAGGAAGTCATCACTTTATACAAAGGACAGAAAAAAATTGCACATGATAAAAGTTTGATGTAAATTATGCTCGATTCACCCTAAAATCCGTCTAGGATTTAAATTACCTAGGCAGCTATAAAATATTGAAATGTATAGCGGAGAACTTGAAGTTCAAGCTAAAAGAAAGGCAATAGCAGTTTTACAAGACGAGATAAACAGAATCCTCAACGCTGCAAGAGAACTTGCAACAATTCCAGAGCTAATGATGAAAAAAGACAAGACTGGAATCAAAAACGCAGTAGAGCAGATCTCAACAATTGAGGAAGAAGTTGAAAACCTTAGACGAAAGATTACCCGAGAGGTAGCCGATGTTGGAGGATTGATCATGAATAGAGAGAACCTCCTAAACACAGCATATACAATGGATGAAATTGCAGGTTACATTACTGGAATTTCATTCAAGTTAGCAAATGTAAAGGTAGCAACTCTGAAGAGCTCAAAACTTGATGGAGACATTACAAAGTTAATAGAATTAGTAGTGGACCAAGTCTACAAGCTAAATGAGATAATTAGAAGTCTTAGTACAAATACTGCAAATGCAATTGAATTAGCTCAAGAGACACAAACCATAGAGCGAGAAATTGACCTCAAATACAGAGAAGCTACAATGAAGCTTTTATCAGAAGTTACAAATACAAAAGAGCTTTTGCTAATGAAAGATGTAATTGAAGGAATTGAAGAGATGGCAGACAAGTGTCAACGAGTGTCAGATTCATTCATACTGCTAGCACTAAGCCTATAACAAATTCTTTTTCCATATTTTTGTTTTTTAAAATATACAATTCATATACACTGATTATTCTTTACATTCAATGAAGTGTGAGATTATAGAAAATAGACTAATAGTCTGGAACATAGAGGACTCACGCAAGCTCTTCAGTAGTGGATATTATGGAAAACCAATTGGAATTCCAAAACCTAAACCTGAAGAAATCAACGTGCCATTAATTTTAGATTTAATTGAAGGGCTGTACTTGCTTGAAAATAAAAAAATTTCAATTTATTGCAATAAGAAAAAAGTTACCATGGATACAATGATTGAGATTTGCAAAAAAGAATACCACGAATTTGATAAAAAATATCTAGTCTACAAGAACTTTAGAGACAAGGGATACATTATAAATCCTGGAATAAAGTTTGGATGTGATTTTGCAGTGTATGAGAAGGGGCCAGGAATTGATCATGCACCATTTTTAATTCAAGTGTACAATAGAAGTGATTTTATTTCTTCTACAGCAATTGTTTTGGCAGGACGATTGGCAACTACAGTTAGAAAGCAATTCATTTTGGCAATACCCAAGGGAAAAGACAAGGTAGATTTTTTGGCACTTGATTGGTGGAAGGCCTAGACTTGTTTTATATGACCTGCAATACGGTCATAAATCCAAAAAAGTTCTTCGGATATTCCAAAGTCAATATGATTTTTCCATTTGTTTCTGATTCGGACTGCACCTTCAGTTGGCTCTACATAGATTGTAGCGTCTCTAAGTGTTTGTTTTGCAATCATGTCATTTAGTTCAGAGTCTTCGTTGAGTTTTTCTGCTAAGCTGCCATTGCCATTCCACTCTACTTTGATTATTTTTTTTGTTCCAAAGTGTCCTTGTGTGATAAGTTTTGTTCTTGCAGTATGTTGTCCAAGTGCTCTTCCTGTATCTTTTCTAACAATAAAGTGAGCTTGGAATCGATCTTCTGCACCCCAGGGTAATGGATTTGGATCTTGCATGCTTATCCCTTTTGAATTATTTGAATTACATCAATGTTAGTATTTTTAACTTCAACGCATCCCTTGTTTGTAACCATTCTAGGAGTTTGAGAGAAATATCTACTGTAATAATCACCACTTTCCAAATCTACTGTTGCAATATCTTTTGCTTCTGAGTCTACACCAATTTCTGAGAGCATGTCGCTGAATTTTTCAGGCCATGTTTTGAAAGGAAATGAATCTGGCTCTGTGTCGTGCATAAAAAAACTAGAATCATACCCACAAATAAAGATATCAAGTAAATTCTGCAGCCAATGATCAATTTTAATCTAATAGGGTCTATCCCGTAGTTGATGACAATCGCATAAACATCCTTTTTGACATTTCACTCTTTTGCAATCAGAACATATTTTTTTATTCCAATAAGGTGCAGTGTTCATAAAATTTGTTGTATTCAATTGGAATAAAGGTTTTAGAATAAGGGTAAAACGTATTTAAAAAATCAAAAAAATTGAAAAAGATCTTCCGGGATTGATCTGTTTGGAAAGAAGGCATATTTTTCACAAGAAACGAGTAATTTTGATAGATCAACCCAAATTTGAGCTATATTTCCTTCATTCTACAGAATAAAAACGGAAACTAGTACATTAACAATCAAATTAAATAATACTTTGAGATGGTTCTGTTATCTATGTTAAAATTCCATGATAAAACCGCACTCATTACAGGTAGTGGAACTGGAATTGGTCAGGCAATTGCCAAAAAGTTTGTTGAAAATGGGGCTAGCGTCATCATCCTAGGTAGAAGGAGAGAACCATTAGAGGAGACCTCAAAGATGCTTGAAGGAATAATTGGTGAAAAAAATACCGGTGCTAATGTTAAGATTTTTTCTGGGGTCGATGTTGCAGATGAATCGGCAATGACTTCCATGTTTGATTCAATAAAAAATGAAAACATAAC
>JAOTYR010000002.1 GCA_029861785.1 Candidatus Nitrosopumilus sp. | reverse complement strand
GCAGTAATTTTATTGGGTTTATTGTAGGATGGTTGACAATTTTGACTTCAATTATTGTAGCTGCGACAGTGGCATTGGGTTTTGGAGGCTATATGGAAGAGTTGACTAATATTCCTGTATTAGTTTCAGCTTTAGCAATTCTTGGAGTTTTATCATTTGTAAATTTCATTGGAATAAAAGAATCGACTTGGGCAAATACAATTTTTGCAATTATAACAATAAGTGGATTAGGAATCATTATTGTGATTGGATTTTCTTTTCCGATAGAATCTGAAATTGATTATTTTGAAAATCCATTGGGATATAATGGAATAATTTTAGCATTCGTTTTAGTATTTTTTGCATTTATTGGATTTGAAGATATTGCAAATGTCGCAGAGGAAGTAAAAAGACCTCAGAGAACAATGCCGCGAGGAATAATGCTTTCAGTTTTGATTACTACAATAATTTACATTTTAGTTTCTTTGGCTTCAATTCGGATTGTTGGGTGGGAACAAATAGCAGAATCCTCAGCTCCACTTGCATTTGTGGCAGAACAAAGGCTTGGTCAGCAAGGTCATTTTATTTTATCAATAATAGCATTGTTTGCAACTGCTAGTACAATTTTGATTACTTTGGTTGCTGGAGCTAGGATATTTTATGGAATGGCAAGAGATGGTTCCTTGCCATCTAGGTTAGGATTAATCCATAAGAAAACAAAAACTCCATGGCTAGCAGTAATTCTCATTTTTTTCACAGCAATTGGATTTTCTTTTATTGGTGATATTGTAATTGTTGCAAATATTGTGGTTTTTGCAGTAGTAATCACTTTTGCGATGATTAACTTGTCTGTGATTCTTTTAAGATATACCAGACCAGATTTAGATAGACCATATAGAGTACCTGTTAATGTAGGAAAATTTCCAATTTTACCGGTTTTTGGGTTAGGGGCAACAATTTACATGGCATTTCAGTTTGATTTGCAGATAATATTAGTGGGGTTAGGGATTATTGCATCAGGTGCAATTTTTTATTTTATTTATAACAAGAGAAAATGATTATTTTTTAGATCTTACAAGAGCGATTCCTGCAATCGCAATTGCAACTGTTCCAAGTCCAATACCTGCGTATCCAATACTATTTTGAAAATTTGATTGTTCAATTATAGCTACAGATTCTTTCAAATCATTTACTTCACCAACTACTGCAGTATGTCCATCTATTAGCTGATTTAATGTTAAATCTGATGATTCAGGAAATTCAATGTAGGCTCTTTCATCTACTCTTGGAGGGTGCATTGAAAGGCTGACTGTTGTGTCACCAATGTTTCCCAAAACATTTGCTTGATAAAATCCTGATACAGTTGGATTTACAAACGCATAGTACTTTCCAAGAATATTATGATCTGCATCTAATGGAAGTGTGATTTTATCTTCCTTTAGGATCAATTGCATTTTCAAAAAATTTTCTAATCCTGATACGCCATTTTTGAATTCTTGTTCCTCTAAGGGCAATCCAGGCTCAAGAGGACTGATAAATAGCTCAATCCCATTGGTTTCTCCTGATACTACAGGTTCATTCATCCAACCTATTTCCAATCGATAATCACCTACAGAATCAATTGTATGCCCAAATGCAGTACCAAAAAACCCTGGAATTAGTAGGAAAAGTAATCCTAAATATTTGAAATTCAATGATTAACAGATCAAACTTCTTTTTAAAAATGTTATATCATTTTTTCCCTAACTGAAGTTTGGTTTTGAATTTTTGATAATTGCATTTTGGGAATTTTATGCATCAGCATACATTGATACTTCCCAAGCCGTTGGAGTTTGGGCAAATGCTACATATTCTTTGTTTTTTAATTCGGAGTATTTTTCTAGAAAGTCTCTTGTAAAAACTTCTTCCAGAAATTTCTGATCACTTTGCAAAGAATCAAGTGCGCCCTTTAAGGAAACTGGAAGTGAGCCTATTTTGTATTCTCTCTTTTTTTCGGTACTTAATTTGTAAACATTTTCTTCTACTGGATCTCCTGGATCAATTTTATTTTTAATTCCATCTAGTCCAGCAAGTAACAATGCAGCTTCAAGAAGGTAAATGTTAGCAGTAGGATCAGGCACACGATATTCTATTCGTTTGCTCTTTTCCTGACTTCGAATATACATTGGAACACGAATTGCAGCAGAACGATTTCCCATTCCCCAGCAAACATTTACTGGTGCTTCAAATCCTGGTACTAATCGCTTATAGGAATTTGTTGTAGGGTTTGTGATTGCACATAGTGCAGAGGCATGTTCTAAAATTCCTCCAATGTAATATCTTCCAATTTGACTCATTTGAGCAATATCATCATTAGGGTCAAACATGACATTGACTTTATCATTCCATAAACTCTGATGAGTATGCATGGCAGATGCATTATCCCCAAAAATTGGTTTTGGCATAAAAGTGGCTACTTTGTTTTTGCGCTTAGCCTTGACTTTGACAATGTTTTTCACAGCAACTACGCTGTCAGCCATAGAAATCATTTCATCGTAAACAAGATTGATCTCACATTGTCCTGAAGTTGCGACCTCATGGTGTTCTGCTTCTATCTTAATACCAAAATTATTGTAGAGATCATCGCATACGTCTTTTCTAAAAGTTTCAAGTGTGTCTTTTGGTTGAGATGGATAGTATCCTTCTTTAATATCAATAGCAGTACTAACATTTCCTTTTGCCCAAGGTGATTCTTTTGATTCAATCGAATAGCCTGAACCGCCGCCTGAGTGAGTAGCAGCGTATGGGGATGGATAGACGTTAATTGTGTCAAATACAAAAAATTCAATTTCTGGACCCCAGTTAGTGTGAGTTACCCCAAAATTCTTTAATTGCTCAGAGGCTTTGAAAGCAATTCCTCTTGAATCTCGATTGTATCTTGTTTCATCTACAGTATTTCCTTCATAGAGATCACAGAATAGTATGCAATTTTTTCTATTTCCTGGATCATAATCGCTAGGTAAAATTCTAAAGGATTTTGGATCTGGCTTTAGGATCATATCTGAGTTGTTTACAGATTTGAATCCAACAATTGAGCTTGCATCTAATTTCTCCAGACCATTTTCAAAACTGTTTTTATCAATAGCATAACTTGGCATTCCAAGTCTATGTAATTCTCCAAAAATATCTACAAACCAGAGATTTACAAATGCAATATTTTCTTCCTGTATTTTTTGTAACACCTGATCGGAGTTCAACTAATATGTTTAGAAAACCAATTTACTAATGTTAGTTAGTAAGATTGTTTTAGCTATATTGTAAAGAGTAAAAAAATTACTTTAATGAGACATTTTTACGTGGTATTTTTGTTCAAGCTCATCCTCAAAGAAGAATTTTTCCTCAAATGCAGGTTTTAAATCGTCTAACCAGATGGCATTTTCATCATATTTGGCAAAAAATGGTCTTTGAACCCAGTCTGGGTTTCTTCCTTGTAAGAAACGCAAGGCTAGTACTTTTTCTCCGTGGACTTTAACTACTCCATCTACCTGAACTTTACCAGGAGTAGCTGACATGCTGGGACCTCTTACTGTCCTTCCTAGTCCGCTGACCTTTTTGTAGGCTTCTCGGAAGATTTCTTGAGCTTTTACCAATGAAATCCCAAAATAATGCTGAGCTCCTGTGTCTCGAACCACAAACATGTAGTATGGAATACAACCTAGTTGAACTTGTTTTGTCCACATTTTTGCCCACATGTCTGCATCATCATTAATGTGAGCCAAAAGGGGTGACTGAGTTCTAATTTGAGCTCCAGTTGCTCTAACTTCTTGAATCGCTCTTTTTACAGAATTTGTTGATAATTCAATTAAATGGTTAAAATGCGCCATAAATGCAAGATGGAGTCCATTTTTGGTGACTTTTTTAAAAATGTTCAACATTTGTTCAGAATCTTCATCTGTTAGGAATTTGTATGGCCAGTAAGATAATGATTTAGTTCCAATTCTAATTGTCTTTAAATTTGGAAGTTTTGCGTCAATTAATGTTTCAATATATTTTGAAAATATTTTTGCTTTCATAATCATTGGATCTCCTCCAGTAAAGAGAACATCTGTAATTTCTGGATGTTCAGTTAGATATTGAACAAGTTGTTCTCCTTCTTTCATTGCAAATTTCATTTCATCCATTCCAACAAATTGTGGCCATCTAAAACAAAAGCTGCAATATGCATGGCATGTTTGACTTTGACTTGGAAAGAATAGACATGTTTCTTTGTATTTATGTTGCATACCATACAATTTTGTTCCGTCCTTTAGAGTGGGAACATTTAATTCCATTTGTCCCGCTGGATGTGGATTTAACTGTAAGCGAATTTCGTTTGCAACGTTTGTGATTTCTTTTTTATCAGAACTGGTTTTCAAAGTGTCGGACATTTTTTCAAAATGTTCTGGTTGTAACATTCCTTTTTGTGGAAACGTTAGAACAAACATTGGATCATTGGGGATATTATTCCAATCAATTAATTGTTCAATAACATAATTATTTACTTTAAACGGTAAGACATTTCCTATTACTTCCATTTCAAATTGTGTTTGTTCTGAGAGTTTCTGGATTTGTGGAATGTCACGAAAATTTGCTAAAGTATATGACTTTAAAGAAGGAGATTCATCCCAAACGGTCTCTTGATAGGTCATTTAGTATAATAGTGGACTGCCCTTGTTAAAGGTTACAATATTTTTAGGCATAAAAATGAGTAAAAATTAATTATAATTGTAACAAGATGTTATAATATGGCTTAACCTTTGTATTCTAGAAAATAAAGTGAATTTAAAGAGAGAAAATCATGGGTAGCGAAGATATTTCACAAATTTCAATAGGTGAGTTTGAGACTGTAACTCAATTACTAGCCTCATCAGAGTCCTTACAATTTGCTTTTATCGTAATGATTGTAGGTATAATTGCCATTGTTGCAGCTTATAGCAAATTTTCTAGATGGGTAAAATCTCAAAAAATATACTATACGAGACCGCATTTTTCTAGGTTTATCCGTAGGGCAATTCTACCATTTTTTGCAATTGCTCTAATTACTTCAACTAATGCATACATACAATCGGCTTCCTTGTTTGATCAGGGAATAATAAATGATGAATTAACTCCCGAGGCAACATTTGCAAAAATTATCAACACCTTCAATATTTTGGTAATCGGATATACAATCTCTCATCTAATTCCAATAGCACTTACTAAAAGAGACAAATCTATTCTTGAAAAAGAAGATTTTGATGCATGGTTTGTTTTTAGAGGATTCTCTGATGATGATGGAGATTTATTCCACAAATTGTACAAATGGATGTCACCAAAAATGACTCCAGAAGATATTTCAGATGAAGACTTTCAGAAACGTCTCAAAACTAAAGAAGGGTTACAATATCTTGAACAATTTCGTACGACAAAAGGTAATCCAATTGGTAGTTATGAAAAGTTAGTTAAAGATCCTTTTGAGGAATGGAAGAAATCAGAACGAGCCAAATATCAAAAATATTATACAAATTGCGTTACAGGAAATAATCAATCTGGAAGAAAACTAAAACCAGGTGCAAAACCTGATGAAATTTTTCCAATTGATATTTGGAGAGAAGAAAAGAGAACTCATAGTTTTGAACCATTAATTCCTAGTTCAAGACCATCAGGTTATGCAAGAAAAAAACGAGAGGGAATTCCAAAATCAGCAAAGCAGGTCTTGCCAGTTGGAATTTTTGTAGCTACAATTCTTGGAGTAGTTGCATGGTGGGGAGTTGATTTGATTGTATTAGCAACTGCAACAGGTGGATTTGCAATTGGTTTAGGTCTTGCATTACAAGAAACGATGCAAAACTATTTTGCATATTTGCTAGTAAGAAAAGATAAGATCTTCCAAGAAGGAGATAGAGTTCAACTTGATACAGGTTATAATGGATATGTGCACAAAATCACGCCTAGAGTTACCTATGTCAGAGATGCATTGCATGAATCTCTTGCTGTAATTCCCACAAGGCAATTGGTTAATTCTCAGATCATAAATTATACTAAGGAAAACAAATTAGTACCAGCCATAGTAAAGGTTGGAGTTTCATATCTGAATAACCCTCAACAAGTTGCATCTATTCTAGTCAAAATTGGAAATAGGGGAATGAAAGAAATTGTAAATCAAAAAGGACAGCATCTAGTTAGGCAAAATAGATGTTCATATCTGGACCAAAATAAACCAAGTTGTGGATGTGACAAGGATCTTCATGTTGATATATCTCAACCTGTTGTTAGATTTACTAATTTTAACGATTCTTCATTAGATTTTACAATGTGGGTATATGTTAGAGATTATGGTTCTCAATTCAAAACAAAAACATATCTTAGAATGATCATGTACGAAGAATTCAAGAGATATGATATTAGAATCCCATGGCCAATTAGGACTATTTACCAAGGAGATGAAAAGAAGGAGAATGAAGAAATCAATCAAAAGGACCAGGACAGAAACCAGGTCATTGATAAATATGGTCTTGGAGATATTGGTCGCGGGGGAGGGGATGATTAGTTTCATTTTCTCAAAACTTAAGAATCCCGTAACTACACGATCATTTGTTGATTAATCTAATTGCTGGTAATTCTTCAGAGGATTTAGCAAAAAAAATATCAAAAAAGCTAAAAGCAAACCTTGTAAAATCTGAAGTGAGAGTTTTTCCAGATGGAGAAAGTAAAATTACTCTCAAGGGAAAGATTTCAAAAAATAAAACCATTGTAGTCCAATCAATATATCCGCCAGTAGATTCTAACCTTATTCAGGCACTAGGATTAGTTTCAAAGGCAAAAGAGTACTCCAATGAAGTGATTACTGTAATTCCATACCTAGGATATGCTCGTCAAGATAGAGAATTCTTGCCTGGAGAGATAGTAACCATGAAAGTTCTTGGAAAATTGTTCAAAGGAGTAGGTGCCTCGGAGATCATAGTAGTAGATATTCATAGTGATATTGGATTAAAATTTTTCAAAATCAAATCTGAAAATGTAACTGCAGTTCCTGATTTGGCCAAATATTTTAAAAAAATTAAATTAAAAAATCCTTTAGTTGTTTCACCAGACCAAGGAGGAAAAGAAAGAGCAAAAGAATTTGCCAAACAATTTGGATCAGAGTTTATAGCTCTATCAAAAACACGTGATCGTAAATCTGGCAAAGTTAAAATCAAAACAACCGGTCTTGATGAAGTAAAAGGAAGGGATTTAATTTTAGTTGATGATATGATTAGTACTGGTGGAAGCATAGTAAAGGCTACAGAATTTCTTAAAAAACAAAAATGTAATCGGATTTTTGTTGCATGTACACATGCTCTATTAATGAATGATGCAGAAAAGAAGATAAGAAAAGCTGGAGTTTCCAAAATTATTAGTACAAATACCATACCAGGTAAAACTTCAATGGTTGATATTTCAAATACTATTGTAAAGGCAATAAGATAATGCCAGAAAGTTTCTTTGTGCTATCTAAAGATCATTTAGAAATTGCTAAAGATGAAATAATTGCAATTGCAAAAACATATGATCGATTTGCAAAATCAAAATCTTTTTCTAATCTAGTAATTATTCAATCCAATTTAACTTGGGAAAGAATTTCTCAACGAGCAACATTTGTAAAAATTTCGGGACAAATTTTGCGTAAAATGTCTGGATTATTTTTAGGTGAAGATAACTTTGAAGTTTTAAAAAATGCTAAAACTTTTGTCTGTAGAATTGTAAATTTGTCTTCAAAGCAATTTGACATTCCTCAATTAGAAAGTTCTATGGGAGATATGATTTCAAAGCTATCTCAGGCTCAAGTAAACTTGCAAAATCCTGATATTATCATTTATTTGATTTTTACCAATCAGGAGAATTTTTTTGGTTTTTCCAAGCCAGAAAAGATTCCTAAAAGACCCAAAAAAGTCAGAAAGCATCCACATGAATTGGATTGGAGATTAGCAAGGGTAATGATAAATCTGATTGGATTAAAAGAAGGAGAAACAGTATGTGACCCATTTTGTGGTACAGGCACTACTCTATTGGAGGCTGAATCCATGGGAATAAAGGCAATTGGGTTAGATTTTGATAAAAAAATGTATGAGATTTCTAAGGAGAATTTAGAATCAAATGGATTCAAATCAAAATTAATCAAAGGAGATTTTAGTGAATTTACAAAAATTCAAGATAAATTTGATGGAATTGTAACGGACCTTCCTTATGGGACTGCATCCAAAGTATCAGAAAATCCACAAGAATTGATTAAAAAATTTGTAACTATGCTTCCAAGAAGAAAAAAGATTGCAATAATGTGTAAAAAAGGATTTGAAAAAAAGTTGAATATGAAATCCTCTAAAGCTTATGATATCTATAGGCATAAAAGCTTGACAAGGGCAATTTTGATAAAATGAAACTAGTATTTTTGGGAACATCTGCAGCACAACCAACTGAAAATAGAGGATTGTCATGTATTTGCCTGGTAAGAGAAGGAGAAATTCTAATGTTTGATGCCGGAGAATCTGCTCAAATGTCTTTTCTCAAATCAGGATTAGGATGGAATAAAAAAATGAAAATTTTTGTTACACATCTTCATGGTGACCACTGTATAGGAATTTTAGGTCTTCTTCAAACAATGACGATGCAACATAGAACAGAATCTTTGGAAATTTATGGACCAAAAGGAATTGATGAATTTATAGCTGCAAATATCAAAGTTTTAAATTTTGGTTTATCTTTTCCTATAATGATTTCAATAGTAGATGAAGGAAAAGTTTTAGATTCAAAATTTTATTCCATGTATGCATGTAAAGCAAATCATTCGGTTACAGCATATTCATATCGATTTGAAGAAAAAGATAAACCTGGTAGATTTAATCTTTACAAAGCAAAGGAATTGGGAATTCCTGAAGGTCATTTGTGGAACAAATTACAAAATGGAGAATCAATTGAAATCGAAGGAAAAGTCATTACATCAGATCAAGTATTAGGAGAAAAAAGATCTGGAATGAAAATTGGAATATCAGGAGATACAATGCCAACAAAGAAATTAGAAAAATTTTTTGAGACTTGTGATTATCTTGTTTTTGATTCAACATTTTTAGATGAAATAAAGGAAAAGGCTCTAGAAACATGTCATTCTACTGCGAAACAAGCAGCAACTTTAGCCAAGAATGCTAAAGTAAAAAATTTGATCCTTACCCATTTTTCTGCACGGTACAAGGGTGAAATTCAACATCTAGAAGAAGCAACACAAATACACGGTTCAGTCATTACAGCAAGAGACCTTTTAGAAATTGAAATAAAATAAGATGTTTGAATCAATATCAAAACGACTAAGGGAATCTAGAAAAATTGTTTTTGTAACAGGTGCAGGAATCTCTCAGGAGAGTGGAATTCCTACCTTTAGAGGAAAGGATGGATTGTGGAGAAGTAATGATGTCATGAAATTAGCAACAATTGATGCGTTTAATGATAATCCAAAACTTGTGTGGGAGTGGTATAATGAAAGAAGGAAAAATGTTTTTTCAGCAGAACCAAATTTAGGGCATAAAGCTATTACTGAATTGGAGAAGTACTCCAAGGTGGTAGTTCTTACTCAAAATATAGATGGTCTTCATCAAAAGGCTGGTAGTTCTCAAGTTTTAGAATTGCATGGAAGTATTGTTAAAATCAAATGTACTGTTTGTAATTATAAAGGTGAAACTTTTACAGAATTTTTAGATATTCCACCATTATGTGCATGTGGGAATATTCTACGACCTGAGGTTGTGTGGTTTGGGGAGGGATTACCTCAAGACTTATGGCAAGAAGCAATTGTTCATGCTAATAGTTGTGATGTTATGGTTATAGCAGGAACATCACTTGTTGTTTCTCCTGCAAACACATTACCAATCTATGCTAAACAAAACAATGCTATTTTGGTAGAAATTAACCCAGATGAAACAATTATGACATCAAATATGGATTTATCAATTAGATCAACGTCTGCTATTGCGTTACCTGAATTAGTTTCAATTTTTAAACAATAAAATTATTTGTTGGAATCTAAAAATGAAAATTTATCAGAAATACTTTCTTCAACATATTGTGTAGAATTTTGTTTAATTTCAATTAGTTTTGTCCCTACTTGCTCAGCTGAGGAATTAATTGCAGTCTCAGCAGTTTGGATTGTTTGGTTCCCAACACCAGAAATTTTAGATTCTGCTTTTTGTACTGATGACTCTATTTTTTGTTCAGCTGATTCCAAAGATTTCGAAGCCAGTGTTTTGACGTCAGTTTCCAAAGAATCAACTCCAATTGTGATTGTTTTTGGAAGAATTACTTGTATTTCGGAGGAGAAAAGAACTCCGCCGGCTATTATAATAGCAGCAATAATTGCAATTTTTAGGAACATGTGATTAATCTAAAAATTATTTTTTAAACTCTAGATTAAAAAAATATCAAAAATTGATTGAAATTAGTTAAGCTGAATTTTTTCCTCTTAAAGGACTAGCCAATCAATGATGCTGTCTATTTTGGGGGAAGTTAGAATTACCTTAATGGGACCTAATGGAGATTCGTCAGATGCCTCACAAATAGCTATTTTTTTAGCAAACGCAGCTTGTTTATTAAGATAAAACCAAGTCGACTCATTTTCTAAATTTTTTTCTAGTCTGCGTTGATAAATTTTCTGAGATTGCATAGTATGTATTGTGTCATGAATATTTTCTAATGAATGTAAATCATTTGAATCTCCTTTTATTGAAAACTTTTCAATCGTAATTTCACAGTCAGGAAATATGTTTAAAATAGCTGATTTAACTTTATTAGGATCTTCAGTTGGATTTACAGAAGAAAATATCTCAATTGTACATTTAACGGAAGGAATATTCATTTTAGCCATTCTTCAATTTTTTTGAAAGATAATTCAATCAATTCTTCTTTTGTAAGATTATTATTCGAAATTGCATCATCAGATAAAGCAATGGGATTACTTATTCCCACTCCTAGTTCTCTGGTATCTCTTTCTTCAAAATTTTCTTTTGTTTTAGGATCATCAGACCTTCCTCTATTTTGTAAGAAATCAAATCGGGTATTGCTAGATGCATGTATTGCAAGAAGTTTTACTCTTCCATATTTTTTTAGAACTTCAATTTCTGGAGATGACCTTATGCCATCAATAATAATTACCTTTGATTGAGAGTTTTCAATTTCTGGTTTTACTAATTCTGCTACAGCTCCTGGACCATTTTTTTCGCGAAGTTCAAGCATTAGCTTTCCAAGATTGGGTCCTGTAGGTTCAAGGTTTTGTCTTCTTGCCTCATTTCTAACGGCATTTCCCATGTTGATAATTTCATATCCTTTAGATTTTAAGCCATCAGCTATGGTGGATTTTCCTGCTCCAGGCATGCCTGTCAAGCACACAATTAATTTTGCCAATGAATAAAGGACAAAGTGGCTAATCTATGAAGCTACCGGAAATTATTATAAAGATACTTCAAAAAAAATTATGATGAGAGCTTTTGTATCTGTTGAGATTTCAAATAAAGAGGTTGTTAAATCAATTACTAATTTTCAATCCAAGATTAACATAAAGGCTAAAGAAGTAGAACCTCAAAATTTACATTTCACACTCCAGTTCTTAGGAGAAATTTCAGAAGATGTATCTCAAAAAATAAAACACGCTCTAAAAACAATCGAATTTTCAACATTTAATATTAATTTTAAAGGACTTGGAGCCTTTCCTAAAATGAAATTTCCTAGAGTTATCTGGATTGGGACTGATGAGATTGGTGGAAATGCCTTAGTGGATTTGGCAAAAAAAGTTGAAAATGTTTTGGCTCCTTTGGGATTTATTTCTGACAAGCCATTCAAATCTCATATTACTATATTTAGAATTAAAAACAAGATAGATGACATAAGTAAAAAGTTGGAAAAATTTGAATCATATGAGTTTGGATCACAGAAAATATCAAAAATAAAGTTAAAACAGAGTGTTCTTACTCCGCAAGGTCCAGTGTACTCTGATTTAGAGGAAATAAGGGCAAGATCATGAAAGAAACAATTTCAAAGGTAAGAAAATCAGTAATTCCTCCTAAATCCCTAGAGATCTCCAAAAAGAAAATTGCAGATTTAGCTTTTATATTGGTTAAAGCTCAATTGGAAAAATTTCCAGAAGTAATTGATTTGGAATTTGGTGGGTCTTTTGCAAAAGGTACATGGTTATCAAGAAATGCAGATGTAGATGTTTTCATAAAATTCAAAAAAGGAACTTCAGAGGAAAAGTTTGTCGACATTTCACAAAAAATTGGTTTTGCCTCAATGAAAAAACATAATCCATACGTTCGATATTCAGAACATCCCTATGTTGAGGCTAAAATTAAGGACACAAAGATCAATGTGGTTCCGTGTTATGATGTGGAATTAGGATACTGGAAGAGTGCAGCAGACAGATCTCCTTTTCATACAAGACATATGAAAAAAGTTCTTTCATCAAAAATGCGAGATGAGGTAAGGTTACTCAAGACATTTCTTCAGTCTGTAGGCATTTATGGTGCGGAGATAGCAAAACAAGGATTTAGTGGATATGTATCTGAGGTATTAATTTTAAATTTTGGTAATTTCGAAAATGTAGTAAAATCTATTGCAAAAATAAAAGAAAATCAAACTATAGGAAAAACATCAACCAAATTCGAAACACCCATTGCAATTATCGATCCTATTGATAGTAATAGAAATCTTGCTGCAGCAATTTCAATAGAAAATATTGGAAAATTTATTCTAAATTGTAGGGCATTTCAAATAAAACCATCTCTAAAATTTTTCATACCTAAAAAAGTCAAATTTACTAAAAATAATTTAGAAAATGTTATAGTAGTAAAATTTGATTTTAAGATGAGAAGTCCGGATATTATTTGGGGTCAAATAAAAAGGGCCACTAATTCCTTGAAAACACAATTAGAAATAGGAGGTTTTAATGTATTACGAAGCACCTCATTTACTGATGAGAAAAAAGAAGCATATCTATTATTCTTGCTTGAATCAACAGTAATTCCAAAAAAATATTCCAAAATTGGTCCAGAATTTTTTAGAGAAAATGATTGTCGTAGCTTTATTTCCAAAAATATTTCAAAAACTGAATTGATGTGGATAAACGATGATAAAAAAATTGTATCTTTAGAAAAGAGAAAAAATTCTGATGCTGTAAAGTTTCTATCTCAGTTTTTGAAAGATAATCTTCAAGTAGGCATTCCAAAGGGACTTCAATCTGATTTTAAGAAAGGATTTAAAGTCTTTTTAGGCACAAAAAATTTAACAAAATCCATTAAAGAGGTCTCAAAGAACCTAATCTCAACTGATGATAAAATCTTTCATTTCAATTAAGAAATTTTCCAAAGAACCTTACTCTGCTATTCTAGGATACCCAAAGTTTACCAAACGACAAATTAATGCTAGAATTTTAGAGCTAGAAAACTTGAACATAAAATCAATTTCATTCACAGGACCTACGACTATTGGTAAATTAGAAATCTTAGGCAAGGGATATGTAGGAGTTGTGGTTTTAGCAAAAAAAGGAAATAAAAAAGTAGCATTAAAAATTCGAAGATTAGATTCTCAAAGAAATGAGATGAAAAGTGAAGCAAAACTTCTCAAACTAGTAAATACAATAAATGTTGGACCCAAACTATTTGATTATAGTAAAAACTTCGTAGTTATGGAATACCTTGAAGGAGAAAAAATTGGTAAATGGATAGAATCTATACAAGGTCCTGGAAGTGTTAAAAAATTAAAAACTACAATTAAATCAGTTTTAGAAGATTGTTTTAGATTAGATCAAATAGGATTTGACCATGGAGAATTAAGTAGTATCTCAAAGCATGTTATAGTAGGAGATAAAAAATCCTCTTTAATTGATTTTGAGAGCTCCAGTACAAAAAGAAGAGTGTCTAATGTTACTTCCATTACTCAGGCTATTTTTATTGGTTCAGGAATTGGAAAAAAAGTTCAAAGACTTTACAAAATACCTCCTAAAGAAAAAATTATTGATACCTTACGAGCCTACAAACAAGAGCAATCAAGAGATAGTTTTGAGAATCTTTTGAAAATTTTGAAATTATAAGGTAGTTAGGTTGGGAGAATTTTATTAATTATTTTGAATTTAGATTAATTAGATCGATTTTGTGATTCGTATACTAGGAATAATATCAAGAATCAAAATACTCATCTAGTTTTTTATCTACTTGTTTTTGTTTTTCTTTAAATTTTTGATATTTTTTATCCCATTTTGAAATGGAAATCCACTGCTTTATGCCTACACCTAACCAAACCAAAGAAATAACAAAAATCACTAATTGTGGTGGTTGAAAAAGAACTTGGTTTCGTTGTTTGTTAATAAATTGATTTTTTATTTTATTGGCCTCCTCTAGAGTAATTTGACCACGTCGTAGTTGCTCGTTGAGCCTATCTTCGAGTCGTTGTTCAAATCTATCGTTGAAAGGAGAATCATATGCGCTAGTCATTACTAACAATGCTATTGGTGGGATAATCAAAGTAGTCAATATCATAATCATAAACATCTTTTTTGTTTTGCTTAACTGGAACATCATTCCATCCATTATCTCAAAAATACTGTTGTGATTATCACGGTTTGAATTAGCCATAGCATAAAAACTCCAATTTTGTCTTAAAACCTTTAGATAACATTGTTACTCAACTCCTTCCTTACGTGGAAACATTTCCTCGTAAGGTTCTAAAATTAATTTAAAAAATTCATTTCCTTTAGGACTAACTTTGTACTTTATTATTATCTTTTTTCCCCATGGTTCTTCTTTTCTTTCTATAAGCTCTTTTTTTTCCATATCCTCTAGAATTTCTTTGTGTTTTGCAATGTTTAATCCACAATAACTCAATAATTTTGTTTGATTTAATTCTCCATATTCAGATAAAGTCAAAATAATATCTTTTCTAATGTAAGTACGATCTCTATACCCTTGAGCCAGCTTTTATCATTCCTTAAACAAATTCATTCTGTTTAATGTTAATTTTAACAATTGCCAATAAGGATAAGGTAACTTTTTAGCTAACAATGCTTATCAAGGCCTTTTATTCAAAATTCATTTTACTTTGTAATGACAACAAAAAACAAATCCATGGTTCCAGCATTTGTTGCAATAATTGTACTGATGTTTGTAGCCGTAATTCCATATGTTGCTACAGATGAGGATAAAAGACCATTTGCAGATAATGATGGAAAAAACATGCCTGTCCAAGTAGGGAGTTTTATGGGTAGTATAGAAATTACCGAAGATTCTACCCGAGAGAAAATCATAAGTCAGGTTACCGTTTCACTTAGTGAGGTTGCTGATGGATTAGATGTTTACAAGGCTCATCTTGGTATTGTGGTTAATGAAAATGATGACAAGTTTCTAATATGGATACTTGTTAATTTTGAGAAAGATTACGAATTTTGAATTGTAACTGTAACCATATACATTGTTGATGCAGGAGATTCTGACAATACCACAGAGATAACAAAAGAAATTGATCGTTCCTAGGATGATAGAAAACATTCTCTTCGTGGTTTGACAAATAACCAAGAGAAATTAGAGGAAAAGTTCTCAACCTATTGGTGATACAGAATTAGATAATCTAGGATCACAACTTGTAGCAAAGATTAGCGAACTAAAAGAAGTTTATGAACAAGAAAATTCTGATAAAGTTCAAGAATTGTGTCAAGAAATGATAGGTTTTTTGCAACAACTCAAAGAATTGAGAAGTTCTTAGAACTTTTCTCCTTTTCTTTTTTATTCCTTCCTAAAAATTGCTCAGCTCTATGGGAGTAGTTATTTACATAAGGAAAAAACAAACCTTGTGAAGAACAGTCCTGAACCTTTGGAAATTTCTCCTTCTGAATGGTTATCCATAAATCAATTTCTATTGGAGATGAAAAAGATTAATTCATTATGTGTTTCAGTCTATTATCCGTATGGTAAGGGAAAAGAAACCATATCCTTACTTCAAGAATCCAAAAGAAAAGAATCAACTGAAAGAATAGAAAGAGAAATTGAAAAAAGAATTGCTAAACTTAGAGAAAATCCTTCCTCCCTAGGGAAATTTACAAAAACCTTGTGTATTTTTGGATGGATAAAAAATGGTAAAATAAACATCAGGGAAATGGGAACCTCAAAACAATTACCATATATCTACATGGTAAGCAAAAGACCATACATAAAACCATTTCATGATATTCTCAAAATCAATTATGATGTGATTTTAGTAACTCTTGATCAAAAATGTGCAAGAGTACAGAAATTTCATGGTAGTCAAATAGTTTCAGAATCTAAACTTCGAATTGATCTACAAGGAAGACATAAGAAAGGAGGTCAAAGTCAAGGAAGATTCCTACGAGCAAGACAAACCAAAATTCATGTTTTTTTCAAAAAAGTTGCAAATAGAGTCAAAAAATTGGATTCAAATTCTGAAATTATATTGCTGGGAGGAAATGGTCAGGGAAAAACGGAATTTTTTGGAGAGCTTGATTCTGATTTAGTGAAAAAATGTAGATTTGTAAAGAATTTGTCTTTTAGCACTTCAATAAGCGATATTCACAAAAAGATTATTCATCACCTGTATCAATATAGAAGAAAGTATGTTGCAGAAATTATTGAAAAATATGAAAAACTAGTAAAAGAAGGATTAACTGCAAAAAGAAACGATGTTATCTACAAGGCATTGAAACTAGGAGCAGTAGACACCCTAATAGTTTCAGCAGATTATCATTCTAATTCTCAATTCAAAACCATAATGAAAATGTTAGAGATTGCAAAAAATACATCCGCCAAAATTGAATTTGCAGTTTCTCCAAAAATATTAAAAAAATTAGAAATTAATGATTCAGTTTTAGCAATACTTCGATACAGGATAAAATAATTGGATAATTGATCCAGTTTCCTGATTAATTGGTATTGGCAGAATTTGAAGGTTTTTGGTTTATTTTGGCACCAATTAGTTGTGAAAATAATTTTGAAATTTATTTAAAATCTTCAACAAGTAATTTCTGTTAAAAGTTTATCGAGTTGTATTGGTTTTTCCAGATAACCATGAATTCCTTTCTTCTTTAATAAAGCATTTACTTTGCTTTTAGTAAAGGAATCTGCAGAAAATATAATTATTTTTTGATCTTTTAGGATTTTTTCTTTTTCTAATGCATGAATAATATCCCAACCGGAAAATTCAGGCATGGAAATATCTAAAAGAATTACATCATACTTTTCTTTTTTAATTCGCTCTAGTCCATTTCTTGGATCATTAGTAACTACGTTTTCAAAGCCCTCAATCCGGAAGAATTTTGAGAGCAATCCTGTAATATCTTGATTGTCATCAATTAAGAGTACCTTCATAATGTAAAAAATCATATTGTCCTATATTGGCAAATGGTTGTTCATTTTAAACATAAATGAACCAATGAATAAAATATAATTTTATTCTACTTTTAAAAAATAATTTCAAATTTATAGAGAATTAAAATATTTTGGGACTAATTTAAGTTCAAATCCTCTTAGGTTTGAATGGTTTACTTAATAACCATGATGATTTTATTTGAAAATTTCTCTTCAAATCTTTTTACATTCTTGATTTTATTCCAAAAAGGATTACCTTTTTTGGATCATCCTGAATTATTCCAAAATGTGTCATGGCCTCTTCCGTTCCATAGTATCCTTCAGGTCCCCCTAAACCTACTCTAATCAAATAACTGTTATCTGATTTAATCAAGATTTCTTTTTTTTCAACAATAAATTTTGATAATTTTTCAGTTTCAAGTTTAGTTATTGAAAGAATTTCTTTTATTTCGTCTTTGTTTTGTTTTATAGCGGTTTCAATGTGTTGGTGACCACATAATATTATTGGATTTTTTACATTTGTTTTTGTTTCAAGAAAGGCAGATGAAGCGGTATAATGATAACCATAAGGGCTAAAGAATTCCTCTGTTTCTGATAATCTTTGCCAACTTTTTTGATAAAACCATGCTTCAAGGTTGGCATCCTTTGGGGTTATCTTTTTTGGATCTAAGGGTCCTCCATGAACACAAACAATACCTGTTTTTCTATCCAAAAATTCTTGTTGACCATATGTATCATCTTGATTTTTTTTAAAAAACTCAAGATCTTCTTCAATTAAAGAATCATGAGCACTTAGACTTTCCCATGAGTTTCCACTGACTCTCCTACCATACAAAAATGCTTCATCATGATTTCCCATAACTGAAATTAATGGATATTTTTGGGATAAAACCATCATTTTTTTTAAAACTTGTTTTGGATGAGATCCTCTTTCCAATACATCACCAAGGTTAATAATTCTAGAAAATTTGCCATATCTTTTTTTAAAATCTATTGAACTAGTAAGTTCAATTATTCTGTTAATTGCCGAAATATCTGCATGAATATCAGAAATAATAAGATCCATATTTTATATATTCAACCATTTCCATAATTTCTATATTTTTAATTTAATCAAAAAAAGAATCCTAGTTTTAATTCAAAGAAATATGCCTGTTTTACTGATTAAAAGGGACAGTAGAGATTTGAATCTATTTGGTGATTGTTTCGGATTCAGATTTTTTAGTTAAAATGGGATCGGCAGGATTTGAACCTGCGACCACTAGTCCCCCAGACTAGTATCATACCAAGCTAGACGACGATCCCTCAAGAGGTAGGCAAAAAGTGAAATTATTAAATCGTAGCATTGAGAAAAGTATTTAATGAAAATTTGTAATATTTGCCATAAAATTTCTGGGTCTGGCCAAGATCATCTAGATTGCATTCAAAAACGAAGAGTAGAATTAGAAGATGAAGATTTTAAAAGTAAAATTACTGAAAAACTACAGCTCTCAAATAATTCTCAAGACTTAGGTGTGGAAGTAAAAGCTATTCTTGAACATTTGGCAAGAGATAAAGATGCAGATAAATAATTACAACCACTTTGAAAGTCGATCTTTTTCAAATTGTAATTTTTCGTTCAGGTGCTCTGGGGTTGAATTAGTCAAATTAGTTGATGGATTTGGTACTGAAAACATATCGATTTCAATTAATGATGCAGTATCTCTACCAGATTCAATAAAACATCCACCTTTTCCATCAAATAATTCAGTTTCTTCTTTTGATTGAATTTTTGAGATTATACTGCGAGCAACTGCAAGTCCTTCGCCTTCAGCAAATACTCCGGCTTTTGGAACGGCAATGGTATCTGTAACTTTCAGGGTAGTGACATCACCTACAGCATAGACATTATAATATGGTGTTTTACAATCTCTAGTTATTGGAATAAAATTATTTTCTTGAGCTAGTCCAGCTTTTAATATTACATTAGACACAACATGTGGCGGAACAGCAAGTAGCAAATCAAAATTAGCTTCACCGTCTTGAAAAATTAATTTGTTTGGTTCAACTGACTTCACCTTACAAGATTCATGAAAAATAATTTTTTCAGAATTTATTAAATCAAGTATTTGTTTACTAATTTCAGGTCCTGCAGCTGGCAAAGTGATTGGAGCTGGACTATAGAAATGAATTTCTACTGAATCTCTCATTCCAGTTTCTCTAAGCATAGAGTCAATAATCAAGCTAGCCTCAAATGGGGCAGGTGGGCACATGTAAGGCATGCTCATAATTGAAATTGCAATAGTCCCTGATTTTAATTCCTTTATCTTTGTGTGGATCTTTTCAGATTCTTTATAGTCATAAAGATTCAGGCCATTTTCTACCAGTCCAGGAATTTTCTGAGGAGCTAGCATTGTACCTATTGCTATAATTAGAAAGTCATATGTAAGATCCTTTGATGTAGTTCTCACATTCTTGTTTTCTAAATCAATTTGAAGTATTTCCTCATTAAGAAAATCAATTTCTTTTTTAGCCAAATTAGTTAATAAACCGATTGAATTTTCAAAAGTTCTAGTTCCTTTGATGATCCATAGTTTTGCAAAACCAACCATAAACCAATTTTTTTTATCAATTACAGTTATTTTTACTTGGGAAGATGAAAGAGAATTTCTAATTTCGTTAGCTGCTGATAATCCACCAAATCCACCACCTAATATTAAGACGTGAGAAATTTTTTCTGACAATTTAACGGTCTTGAGCTGTGGGTCTAATCAAAATTTCATTTACATTAACATGATTTGGTGATTCAACTGCATAAAGAATAGCGTTTGCAATGTCATTTGCTTGTAAGGCTTCCATTTTTTTTGCATTTTCAACAAATCCTTGCAGAGATTCATCTGTTATGGTATTTGTTAGTTCGGTTGCTACAACTCCTGGCTCTATACAGGTTACACGAATATTTTTTCTAACGCTTAATTCTTCTCTTAATCCTTCACTAAAGGCAGTAATTGCATGTTTTGTGGCACAATATACGCTTCCAGCAGGAAAAACAATCCTTCCTGCTACGGAGGAAATATTTACGATGTGACCAGATTTTTTTTCAAGCATGTGACTTACTACTGCACCAGTACAATATAGCACCCCTTTGATGTTTACGTCTATCATCTGATCCCATTCATCAATTTTCAAATTTTTAATAAAACTTAGAGGCATCAAACCTGCATTATTTACTAAAATATCTATTGATCCCCATTTTTCTAGGACGTTTTTAACAAAAGATTTGCACTCATCATTTTTGGTGACATCAAGTTTTTGAGAATACACTTCACCGTTATTTTCTTTAATTTTATTTTTAAGGCCTTCAAGTTTATCAGTTCTTCTTGCACCTATTGCAACTTTGGCTCCTGCCTTTGAGAGCGCAAGAGATGTAGCATAACCAATCCCACTACTTGCACCCGTAATTATAGCCACTTTATCTTTAATCATTATATTTCACTCATTGGTTTCCAATTAGTACGGTGTAAAAATGTTTTTGTGAAATTTTTCTAAGAGAAAATATTTGTAAAAAGTAACAGGTTTATTAGAATTAAAATATTAAGCTGAATTATGAAGCCTGAAAATTGTGCATATTGTGGAGATATGACTGATTTACCTTTTCATTGTAGTTATTGCAAGGATCCGTTTTGTTCAGAGCATAGGCTTCCAGAGGAACATAGGTGCGTAAAACTAACCCAAATCAGAGCAAGAAGATTTGGAGAAAGAAAAGTGATTAGAGATGGCAGTGTAGGTAGACAAAGTGCATTCAAAAGATTTCTTCAAAAATTTAAGAGATAAAAAATTTAATATGGACTTTTATCTGGAGATATTTTTGCTCGTTTTCCCTGATAGATTAACGCAATGGCTAAAGCAAACATAACAAGTGCTGTTAGGGGGAAATTTTGTGGCGCAGGTAAAATAAACCAATAATAGATTCCAAATCCAATTGAGACTATTGCTTGGACCCAAAGTTTAATCCATTTTGGAGCTTTTACTACTCGACTAATTGCCTCTATAATGAAAATTCCTATTACAGGATAAATTGTATAAAACAAAAAATCGATTACATCTACGCCTGTATGAGACATTTAAATTAAATTCGTTTATGGTGTAATTTCTATCTAATCTTCCCAATGAATTTTAGTTGCAGCTTTTTTTATAATTAATGCTTGTGCATTTTCATATGGTATTGTTGCAATATCCTCTGGTTTGAAAGGACCATATTTTTCTAAATCGGCTCCTACGATCTGATCCACCTCTTTTAGGAATCTAAGAACTATAGTCTTAGTTTTATGATTTTGAGATAAAGATTCCAAAAATTTAGATTTTCCATTAATTGTTGATGAGAGAATCATTTCTGCTCTTTCTCTTTTTTTTTCTTCACTATCAAGTATGAATTTTTCTTCATCTGAGAGATTGGTAAAATCAATTCTATCTGGTTTGATAGTCTTTTCTAATCTAATATTTAGTAAGAGGGAAGTCAATTCTGAAGCCATATCAATTAAGGATTGTCTGATTTTATTTTCAATTCCATCAAATTCTTGTTTTTTTAAATTTCCAATAAAATCGGAAAGATTTCTATAAAAATTAGGTTCAATATTTTGAATTAAATCGCTTTCTAATTCTCTTAAAACGATTGAATGCAGGGAGTTGATATCGATTTCATTAGATTCAGACATTTCTTACCTAATCCTTAAATGATGGATGTATTTGTGTTAGCTTGAAGTTTAAAATTGCCATATAAAGTGAGTCATGGAAAAGCACTTCAGGTAACTTATTCACCTGATGAAGTTTTCTCTAGAATTCAACATGAGGATATACAATTCATTGACCTCCAATTCACTGGTCTAACAGGACGTTTTCATCATACAACTATTTCTGCCAATACTTTCACACCAGAGCAAATGAGAGATGGGTTACCTAAATTGGATGGCTCATCAATTATTGGTTTTACGAGTATTGATGATTCAGACCTTCTTTTAAAACCAGATCCAAATACTTTTGCAATTATTCCTTGGATGACTGAAAACAAAACTGCAAGATTATTGTGTGATGTTTATTGGGGAGGGAATAGAGGAAGACTCTCTAGAGATCCTAGAGGAATTTCCCAAAAAGCAGAAGAGTATATTCGATCTCAGGGATTTGATTATAGTGCATGGGGTCCAGAAGTTGAATTTTTTGTTTTCGATAAAATTCACTGGGATGTTCTTACTCCATATAAAGGTCAATCATATTCAATTGAATCCAAAGAGGCTCCGTGGAGTCAAGAAGGTTCTGGTTATCCTATGGGACTTCAAGAGGGATATTATCCCAGTACACCTTCAGATACTCTTACTCCATTTAGAAATGAATGTGTAAATATTCTAAATAAAAATTTTGGAGTCTTATGTGATAATCACCATCATGAGGTAGCCACTGCTGGACAGTGTGAGATCGATATCAAGTTTGATTACATGACTAATGCCGCTGATGCTGCTCAATCTTACAAGTATGTGATTAGAAACATTGCTGCAAAATATGGAAAGGTTGCAACGATGATGCCAAAACCAATTGCAATGGATTCTGGATCAGGTATGCACGTTAATGTTAGTTTGTGGAAAGGAAAGAACAATGCGTTTTTTGATTCTGATGAACCTGATGAATTAAGTCAAACTGGGAGGTATTTCTGTGGAGGAATTATTAATCATTCCAAGGCTTTATCTGGAATTTGTAATCCAACTACAAACTCATATCATAGATTGGTTCCTGGTTACGAAGCTCCAGCCTATATTGCATGGAGTGCAGGAAATAGATCGGCTATTGTAAGAGTTCCAAAACATCTAACAGGAAAAAAATATGCCCACCTAAAGAGACTTGAATTTAGAGCACCTGATCCATCTTCAAATCCATATCTTGTATTCGCAGCAGTTACTGCAGCAGGAATAGACGGAATTAAGAAAAAAACTGATCCGGGTGAACAAATTCGTGATGATATTTTCAAAATGACTAAATCAGATAGAGCAAAAAGAGGAATAGGTGTTTTGCCAAAAAATCTCGGAGAGGCATTAGATGAATTAGAAAGCGATAGAAAGTTTCTAAATCCAATTTATACAAATGATGTAATTGATAAAATCATAGAATTAGAAAGAAGAGATCAAAGAGAGATTGCAATTAGACCTCATCCTCATGAATTTTATCTGTACTTTGATGTGTAGTTAGACTCTTCCAGTCATCTGAAAAATTAAGGCTAATGATATGGCTATTAGACTCACCCCAGCCGCAAAATAGACTATTTGCTTATTTTCTAAAGTTGTGGATTTGTACAACAAAATTCCTCCAATAAGCCCCACAAACAATACTACAACTCCACCAACCACTTCCTCACCTGAATTACCTGAAATTAAAGGATAAAAAAATCCTGCAAGCAAAGTAAAGAACATTACTAAATAGATATACTTGAAACTGGTTTTTACTTTGGATAGAGTGTCATTCATTATGGTTTCTAAATTTGGTTATAAAATAAACTTTTGAAATAAAATTTTACTACATCATTCCAGGCATGCCACCCATGCCTCCCATGTCAGGCATGCCACCCATTCCAGGCATGCCACCCATGCCTCCCATTCCAGGCATGCCACCTTCGGCCCCTGGAGGAGGTCCTGCAGATTTTTGTGTTGCAATCACATCATCGATTCTTAGAATCATACAGGCTACTTCTGCTGCTGCAGAAACAATTTGGAGTTTTACAGCTAGTGGCTCAATAATATCACTTGATTTCATATTTGCAATTTTTCCTTTCATCACATCAATTCCTGTCCATTTTTCTCCTTTCATTTGTTTAGAACGTAAAACAGTTAAGGTGTCAATTGGGTCCATTCCTGCATTTTCTGAAAGTGTTAAGGGAATCGTCTCTAGGGCATCAGCAAATTTTTCTGCTGCTAATTGTTCTCTTCCTTCAAGGGTTTTGGCCCAGTTTCTCAATTTTGTTGCAGCAAAAGTTTCTGGAGCTCCCCCTCCTGCAACAATCAATGGATTTTCAATTACATCTTTAACAACCATTAATGCATCATGAACTGAGCGTTCAACTTCATCTACTACTCTTTGAGATCCACCACGAAGTAGAAGTGTTACTGATTTTGGATGTTTACATCCTTCAATAAAGACCCATTTGTCTTCCTCAATTTTTCTTTCTTCTACTAGTTCAGCATTACCAAGATCTTTTTCAAATAAATCATCCAAGTTAGTTACAATTCTAGCACCTGTTGCTTTTGCTAGTTTAGTAAGATCACTCTCTTTAATTCTTCTAACTGTAATAATCCCTGCTTTTGCTAAATAGTGTTGAGCCATATCATCTATTCCTTTCTGGCAAAGTACTACATTCGCTCCCGATCCTATTACTTTGTCAACCATTGTCTTTAACATTCTATTTTCTTCGTCTAGGAATGATTTCATCTGCTGAGGGTTAGAAATATTGATTTTAGCATCTGTTTCAGTTTTACTGATTTCAAGAGCGGTGTTGATTAATGCAATTTGTGCATCAACCACTTTTTTTGGCATTCCTCCATGAACAATTTCTTTATCAAGAACAATTCCTTGAATAATAGAACAATCCTTTATAGATCCTCCAGCTTTCTTTTCTACCTTAATATCATCAATATCGACCGCATAATTATCACCTTCTTTTTCAGCAACAGAAAGAATAGATTTCACAATAATATCTGCAAGTTGATCTGAGTCTTTTCTGACCAACTTTGTTTGCATAGATGTCTTTGCAATTTTATTAAGCATTGATTTATCATTAGCTGAAATTATATCTGCAATATCTTTGAGGAATTGTTTTACTTTTTTTGCAGATTTTCTATATCCATCTACGATTATTGTTGGATGAACATCTTGATCTAGTAAAGATTCAGCATTCTCAAGAAGAGAGCCGGCCAGAATTACAACTGAAGTAGTACCATCACCTACTTCATTATCTGTAGTTTTTGAAATTTCAACAAGCATTTTGGCTGCTGGGTGTTGAACATCAATTTCTTTTAAGATTGTTGCACCATCATTTGTAATAGTAACATCTCCTAAGGAGTCTACTAACATTTTATCCATACCTCTGGGTCCAAGGCTGGAATGAACAATTTCTGCAATAATTTTTGATGCAGCTATGTTATTTTTTTGAGCATCTCTCCCTTTAGTTTCTGTCCCACCTTCTTTTAGTAAGACGACAGGCATATTTCCTTTTGAGGTTGCTTGCATACCCATAGAAGGAAAATCTTCTGTTTCCCCTTTTATACTTTGCAGATAATTGAAAATTCTTAAGATCTAAAATCGGTGTTTTTAAATTGGGAAAATCAATTCGCAGTTCATGGCAAAATCCTCAAATAAAGAATCTTATGATAAAATTTTTTCAAAATTAAAAGAACATCACAAATGGTTTGAAAACTCTATTCCATTAATTGCAAGCGAGAATATACCCAGTCCAGCTGTGCGTGAAGCAATAATTTCAGATTTTGGTAACAGATATGCAGAAGGTTGGCCTGGTGAAAGAGTTTATGCTGGTTGTGTCTACATTGATGATGTTGAGTTTGAATGTATGAATCTAGCCAAAAAACTCTACAAAGCTAAATTTGCAGATGTAAGACCAATTTCAGGAGTAGTTGCAAATCTTGCCATATATTCAGCCTTTACAAATCCTGGAGATATTATGTTGGCACCTTCAATCCCTGCTGGAGGTCATATTTCCCATGGCAAAAAAGAACATTCAGGTACGGCAGGATTGGTTCATGGACTAGAAATTGAATTTTATCCATTTAACACTGAAGAGATGACCATTGATGTAGATAAGACAAAAGCTAAGATCAAGGATTTAAAGAAGATTGGACGTCTTCCAAAAATGGCAATGTTTGGTGGATCATTATTCTTATTTCCACATCCAGTAAAGGAGTTAGCAGATTTTCTAAAAAATTATGACATTCATATCAACTATGATGCAGCTCATGTTGCTGGTTTGATTGCAGGAGGTAAATTTCAAGATCCATTAAGAGAAGGAGCCGATACAATGACTATGAGTACTCATAAAACATTGTTTGGTCCTCAAGGAGGACTTGTATTAGGCTCAAAAGAGAATGAAGAAAGAATCAAAAAGGCAATGTTTCCTGGGCTTACTAGTAGTCATCATATTCATCATATGGCTGGAAAAGCCATAGCATTTGCCGAAGCATTAGAATTTGGTAAAGACTATGCAAGTCAAATAATAAAAAATGCAAAAACCTTAGCTGAGGTTCTTAGCGATATAGGTTTCAAAGTTTTAGGGGAAAGTCGAGGATTTACACAATCACATCAAATTGCAGTAAACGTATTTGATTATTCAGATGGAGGAAAAGTTGAATCTGAATTAGAAAAGGCTAACATCATTGTAAATAGACAATTAATTCCGGGTGATATCAAAGCAGGACGTAATTATTTCCACCCAGGTGGAATTAGGTTAGGAGTCTCTGAGATAACAAGAATTGGAATGAAACAAACAGAAATGAAAGAGATTGCTTCTTTTATCAAAGAAATTGTAATTGAAAGAAAAGATCCCAAAAAAGTACTTCCAAGAGTTAAAGCATTCAGAAAGGACTTTCAAAAAGTTCAATATTGTTTTGACAATAAATTGGGAGCATATGAATACGTCAAATTAAGATAGTATTTCTAAGACGCATAATCGGTAAGTAGAGACTGATCCCCTTTGTTTTTTCCAAATACAAGGTCAATTTCGTCAGATAATGCATGAATTCGTCCTTTTTGATACTCACCTACATTATAATTATTTACTAATCTCTTGGCTAGTTTTAGGTATTTTTCGACGGATCCTCGAGTAATTGTTTGAATTAGTTTATGACCACATACACAATTTTGAATTAAAGGAAGACGACGATAAGATTTTCCACATGCAGTACAACGAAAGCTTTGTCTTGCATATGCACGTAGATTTCCCATAATATCTGGAACCAAATGTGTAGAAATTACATTGGAGATAATTTCTGAAGTATTTACGGCATCAATCATATCGGCATTTCTAATTTGCATATCAAGTTTGTCTAACATAGAACCAAGGGTGGAATATGCACTTCGAGATTTAGACGTAGTAAGAGAAGAGGTTGAGTGGGTAAAATAATAATCATAAAATTGTCTTTCAGTTTCTAGTCGTGATTCTATAATTTCTACTGATTTTACTGTTGAAGCTTTATTTTGTTGAAGTGTGGTTTTAAAAAAATTCAAGGGTAATGATTTTGTGACTTCTAAATTATGTGCTTGAGGTTGAGATTCATGGGGTAAAACCAACGGCTGAACCAATAATGGAGCATCCATCAGACCTCCAATTCTATCTGATAGAAATTGTCTTGAAAAGTTTAGAAGGCTATCCATTAGGAGCATTATTGAATCTGCATCCCCATCAGCATCCCTTCGTTTTGCTGAATGCCAGTTTGGAGTTGCAAAGCAAACATGAGTCTCTGTAAATCCAATAATTCTTCCTACAATTCCAACAGAGGTATGGGGTGCCAAACCAATTATTAGATGCCCGATTAATTCTTCAGAACTTTTTACATTATAAAAAGGCAATTTTCCATAGAACTTTTTCAATAGAACATCAATGTATTTGCAAGTGGCAATGAGATAGCGTCCACTTTCATATGGAATAATAACATCTTGCATTCGGATTTCAATTATTTGTTCAGAGTTTGTAATTAGGTTTCCATCAATATCTTGTGTATATCCTAATTCTTTGAGTTTTTCAATGGAGGTTCCAATCCATGAAGGTTTGAATTGAGTTATTGGAGAATTAGTGGCATCAAATCGGATAGTTCCATCTTTGAAGGTGGTAAGGCCAAAATTTTGTCTGACTAATCCCTTTTCTAGAGGTTCTGCAATTCTATCTTGGCTTATTAGCTCTTTTACTCCCTTGAAAGGTTCTTGTGCTCTGAGTCCCATCTTTTCTTGAGCAGATAGTAATTTTTCCTTTAGTGGAAAAGATTTGTAAGAATGAGAATGTGCCTTTCGTTTACATTTCTCACAAAAAGGAGAATCAAGGATATCTCTACACTTTGAGCACTGATAGGTTACTGAGGTTTTTCTTCCACATTTGGAGCATTTTATGCCTATTGATGGCTCGTTGCAGGTGGTACATTGTCTATTGAAGATATTTGTGAAAAAATTGGCATGTCTGGAGGCTTTCAAAAGGTCTCTTGTAGGTCCTCCTTTGTCGCTAATTGGAAATAAAATATGGGTTGGAGGTTTCATTTGTCTAGCAGCTGCTTTTTCTGGTCTCCCAATTCTGACTCCAATAAAAGTAGAAGACTTGTTTCTTATCGGAATTTCCGAAGATTTTGAAATGATTTTTGGTACTGATGAATCATCAATTATTAGTGTTTTTCTAAAGAGTAAATTATAGAAAATTTTTGCTTCATTTTTTGCAAGAATTATTGAGTTTCTTTGGTGATGAGGAACTCCTAGTTTTTCAAGAATTTTTTTACTATTTAGGTCATATTCTATTGTATTTTTATTTACTTTTTTTGGTTGTAAAATTTCTGATAATTCTGAAGGGGAAATTTGGTCCCAAAAATATAAAAATTCTGGATATAATGGTATTTGAAAATCTAAGGAAATCTTTAGAGCCTCATCCAAATTGGGTTTACGGTCAAGAAATTGGCTCAGATACTCATCATTTGGCTCACATTTTGCGAGTTTTTCTCTTAATTCTTCAATCCAATATTCTTCAACATAACCTGTTGGTACAAGTTGAGCGTTATTTTCTAAGAAATCTCCAAAAGAAATTAAAATATCTCCTAAATGTAAAATTTTTTCAATTTCGTTTTTAATTTCAATCCCTTGTTTTACATTCTTTATTTTTACAACATCTCCATTTTTTAAACGGACAGTTGGAGTTTCAATTGAATCAACAAAAGCTACTGTAGCACCTTTTCCTGGGATATCAATTTTAATTTGAGTGCCTACTGCTATTGTATGGTCTAAAATTTCTGCTACGACAGGATGAATTCCCACTGCTGCAAATCCTGTATTACAAGCTCGGCCATATCGAAGTCTAAATCCACCTAATTTGTTGGGCATGGATAAAACAGAACGTCCTGTGATGACCTCACGCATTCTTTTTGTTGCTGCATCCTCTTGATTGTCTCCTGTTTGAATTGCCCCTTTCAAATCTCCAAGCCACTCCCAACCATCTAGATTGTATAGATCAATTCTCTTGAGTAATTTTTTAGATCTTCCAATTAATCCATCATTTAAGACCCTTAATGCGCCACCCCTAACTCTATCAGTTTTGATTCTAGTCATACCTTTATGATTAACCACCTCATAAGGATCTGTATCCACACCGTCAAGTTCAACTGGAAGATTGGAAATTACTCGAATAATATCCTCATCTAAGATATGAAATTGGAAATTTCCAGCTTCTCTTTCATAGATTCGTAATTCTTCAACAAATCTTCCAGTTTCATCATCGAAAGAATCAGCTTGGAATTTTGAAAGTCCAGCTGTTTTTCTTACATGGTCAGCTATCAGCATTGTCACTGCAGATTCGGTTCCACCGGCAGATCTCATTGGTCCTGCTATCGAAACTGAAAGGTAATCAGTTCCATCCTTGTTTTTCTTTATCTTAACTTCACTAATCCCTTGAAGCGGAGCAATTGTGACACCTTCAGTCACTATGGCCAAACCTACCCTGACTGCTAAATCCAGTTTTTCCTCCAAACTAGCCTCAGAAAGTGAATATTTACCTAAAGCAATCTCCTTTGAGAGGATTAAAGCTGCGAGTTCTTTTCCATTAATTTTTAATAATTCACGTAGTGGATCGGCAATATCAATTTCGTGCATTTTTGCAACCCTGTCTGCTAAATCAAATGCGATTTTCGGCTCAATTATTCCAGAAGAATCCACTAAACTTGATTTAGCTTCTGCTGCCTTTTCAAAAATGGTATAGGTTTCAGTTGAAAGATCGGTATAGTAATTTCTATAATAATTAGGCATTTTTATACCACGTAAACGGGAAATTGAACTATCTTCAGACATTATGATCTGTTATCGTTTGGTTCTTTGAATTGTTTTTGCAATTTCAGTTAATTTCTTGATACTTCCTCCTTTCTCAAGAAAAGTACCGATTACAAGAGCGTCAGCTCCGGCTTTTACTAATTCTTTTGCTGTCTTGACTTCTTTAATTCCTCCACCAACTATTAAAAATCCATTAAAAACTCTTCTTACTTTCTTAATCATCTCTGGGGTAACAGTTGATTTTGCACCTGAGCCCGCCTCTAGATAGACAAATCTCATACCAAGAAATTGTGCTGCAAGTGCATAAGCAGCCGCAATTTTTGGTTTTTCAAAGGGGATTCCTCTTGCAGCCCCGACAAACCAGGCAGATGTTCCATCTCCAATTACTAAATATGCTGTTGGAAGAGGTTCAAGACCAAATTTTAGAACACTTGGAGCACCAAGTGCTTGAGCCTGAGTAATAAAATATGGATTTTCAGAATTCATTAACGAACTAAAAAGAATGGCATCAGCTTCAGGAACTACCCCTGTTACGTTGCCTGGAAAGAGAATAATTGGTATTTTAATTCCTTGTTTAATACCTTTAACTACTTGGGCCATCTCGATTTGATCTGTTGCAGATGATCCACCTACCAGAATGGCAGAGGCTCCAATTTTTTCTACATCTTGAGCCAATTTTTTTGAAGATTCTAGGTTTGATACCTCAGAGTCTATTAATATAAATAATAATGCATTTTTCTTTTTTAATTCAGATTTTAGGAATGATTCAACTTTATTTCCAGTCATAAAATGAGTTTGTAGATAGGTCTTTAAAGTTTAATTGGAATAGTGGTATACAGATTTGTATAGCTATGTCAGAGTTCGATCAATCAAATTTTAACAATATTATTAGAAAAATTATCAAAAAATCCTTGTTTACAGAGCGACAAATTGAAATTATTTTAAATCAGAGAGATCTTCTTGAATCAAAATTTACTATAACAAAAGGTGCGTATTACAGGCAAGTAAGTCAATCCAGAGAAAAATTAATCTCATTATTTTACTCAATCATAATTTTACGTGGTCTAGGCATACTTTTGCCTGATGATATTGATGTGATATCAAAGCTTTCAGAGCAAATTAGTGTGATAAATGATAGTGATATCTTTCCAGAGAGAGAAGATGATGTGATAAATGTGATTGATAAAGTAATTCGTCAGGCATGTAATATGTGATATGATGTTATTTCAGTTAGTATTTTGTTTGTAGCAATTGTGATAGTCTATGTGAGTATGTTAATCTAAAGTGTGAAATAATGTTGGTCAATCACGATAAATCACAAAGTAGGAATTGATTTTGTGATGTTAATAGAAATTCCTGACCCTGATGTAATATTGAGTGTGATAATTGCGTTTTTGGTTGGGTTGGGAGGTCTTTTTACCTATTACAAATTACGTCCAATGATTAAAACAAATCAAAATACAGATACATCACAATCTGAACGCCTAGAATATTATGAAAGACAATTAATTGATATGAAAATACGCCTAGATTCAATAGAACTTCAAGGTTTGGAGGAAAAAACAAATGATCCTAACCTGGAACTAAAACACTTCATAGAAAAACTTGCAAAAAATGAAGTCAATAGAAAACCTATTGAACCTATAGTAAAATCTGAAATTGTGCCTAAGGAGGAACAAAATATACCTCGTATGCCTAATTTACATCACAATAATGCAACAAATTATGTGTTGCATCTAATCACAGACAAAGCTATGACATCACGTGACATACAAATCACATTAAAAAGGAGTAGAGAGCATACATCAAGATTGATGAAAAAATTATTTGAAGATGGATTTGTAAAAAGAAATACAAATTCAAAACCATACACTTATTCTATTTCAGAAAAAGGAAAAGAGAAGATTGGTGTAATGGAATCTATTCCAACTATAACTTAGTCATATTTTTAAATTATTTTGTTTTTTAATTTTTTAATTTTACAAAAAACAGGTTTAATCCATGATTTTAATTATAATTAATAAATTTATTAATTTATATATATTATTAAATTATAACAATATAATGTCAGTCCAGGAAAATGAGGTATTGGTAAAAATTACTTCTGCAGGGACGATTTCTATTCCAAAACAATTTAGAAAATATATGGATATTCAGAAAGGTGAATATGTTAAGTTGATTTTGGGAAAAGATAGGTTAATTGTACGAAAAATAACAATTTCCTAGTTTTATTTTTGTTTCTGGCTAAGTTTTATCGTTTGATATGTCCATTCTCGCCCAGTTCGAATTCTGTCAATCTTACCTTTTGTAGAAAATCTGGATAAATAAGTGGAAATTATACTTAATTTTACTGGCTCGTTATATTCATCCTCATATTTTTCAAGAATATTTGTGGAGGTGAATTTTTCCATAGGGAAGAACTTGTCTACTATATGCCAAATTTTTGCTCCAATTGAATCAATATTTGTAACTTCTTGCTCTTCTTCAATATTCATCAAATCCATCATTTCAAATATTTTTAGGATTTTATCTCTAGTAACGTTTCCTTCTAGTTTAATATCGTATTTGGCTCCATCAGAGTCTTCCATATCAATACGAATTCTTTTTTTGGCCATCTTTGAGACCTTTGAGGATCAAATGTTAACAGTTCAATAGATCCGAGAATCTTTGTTAACAAACCACTTTGTTAACATTGACTGCCTAAGTCACGCCTAGGTTGTTTTTTGTTATTAACAAATTTACCCATAATATACAATTTTAGGGCCTTATTTCATACCTGGAATGGAAATAAAGGGGTAGTTTTTGGATATTAACAATGTTAAGGTCAATCTTAACGCCTGGAATGGAAATAAAGGGGTAAAATGGGTTTTTTAAGAAGTTTCTTAACAGGAAATTAACAATTTGTTAATAATAGATTAGAATTAACCCACACACCAATATTTCCACTCTATCTTTTCTTTAATTTTTTTAAGAGAAAAAATTTAACTAAAAATAATTAATTACAAACTAAACTAGAGTTAGTATTCTATTCTATACTCTCTTAATTTAGATATGGTTATGTTATTGGCTAGGGGAAATAAAGGTGTGTGAGTATGTCAGACCCAATTGATAGATTATTAGATGCTGCAGAGTCTGGAAAATCAATAATAAAAGATAGAGATATTCTTCATTTTACATTTATTCCTGAAATCATTCAACATAGAAATTCCGAACAAGAACAAGTCACTCAATCACTACTTCCCATTCTTAAAAAATCACGACCTTCTAATCTTTTAGTGTATGGAAAACCAGGAACCGGGAAAACTTTAGTTGTTAAAAAAGTAATTTCTAAAATTCAAGATAGAGTAGAAAAATCCAATTTTCCTATAAAATTGATCTATTCCAACTCAAAAGAGGAAACAACCCTCTATGGTTTACTAGTAAGTTTGGGAAGGCAATTAGGATTAACTGATAAGGAATTACCCACAACTGGCCTTGCAATAAGTGAGGTGTTTAAACGGATTTTAAACAGTATTGATGAAGGAAAAATCAACGCTATTTTTATAATTGATGAAATAGATTATCTTGCTCAATTAATCTCAAAAACAGGCAAGGATATCTTATATCAACTAACCAGAGCAAATGAAAGACTTACTCAAGGTTCATTAACATTGGTAGGAATATCAAATGATTTAACATTCAAGGAAAAACTTGATCCTAGAGTAATTAGCAGTTTAGGAGAAGAAGAGATTGTATTTACAAATTATAATGTTGAGCAAATCAAGAAAATCCTAGAAGAAAGAATTAACCAAGCCTTTATTCCTAATTCAGTTCAGGAACCTGCCCTTAATCTATGTGCAGCCTTGGCTGGAGGAGAACATGGAGATGCAAGACGAGCCATAGATTTGATTCGTGTGGCAGGAGAAATTGCAGAAAGGCAACAATCCGAAAAGGTTACAAAAGAACATGTACGAGAAGCGTCACAAAAAATTGAAGAAAATAAAGAAGAAACATCACTAAAGTCTTATCCCCTTCATGAAAAATTGTTAATTCTTGCAATAATGAAAGCAGGAGGATCCTCAACTGGAGAAATTTATTCCTCTTACAAAGGATTATGTAAAGTAGTGGGCCGAGACGAACTTACTCAAAGACGAATAACTCAAATGTTAAGCGAAATTGAATTATCAGGAATAATCAATGGCAGATTGGTTCATCAAGGAATTCATGGACGCACTAAAAAGTACAAACTTACAATATCATCTGAATTAATAAAAAAAACCTTTAAGGATGATTTAACTCTACAGGATATTATCTAACTTTGAATTGTAATTTTGATGTAGCACTTGAAATGTTCTCAAATTTACCATTAACGCAATTCCAGGATTTGGAGTCATTCCTACACTAGCCTGAAATGGAGTTTGGATTTGCCATGATCCAGAATTTATCAAAAGAATGCCTTTGTACATATCTAGTTGGGCTCTATGAACATGACCAACATGAAAAATATCAGGAATATTCTCAATTACCATCAAATCCTCTTTTTCAGGGGCAATAGGCGTTTGACTTCCATAGATTGGACTTAGGTGCCTCGCTTTGAGAAGATGTTTCATTACATTGGTTGGGCTATCATAACTCAAACCAGGTGTGGTTTTTACAATATCATCTATACTTTGGCCATGAAACATTAGCACTTTTACTCCGTTTAATGAAATAACTGCAGGATTACCCACCATGATTACATTTTCTCTTTCCCATAATCCAGAATTGTATTTTTTTGGTATTGCAGGTTGTGGTAATGCTCTCCTTCCAGGATCATGATTTCCTGGCATGATAAATATTTTGATATATTCTGGAATCTTACTAATCAAATCCTCCATCTTTTTTAATTGTTCTTCAATAGTTTGGCAAACCAATTCTTTATTCTGATTTGGGTATATACCAACTCCATCTACTGCATCTCCACCAATCAATACAAATCGAATCTTACGTGCTACGGGATCTGGACTAGATAACCATAAAACAAATTCAGTAAATTCCTCTTCCATGAAATATTTACTTCCAATATGCAAATCTGAGAGAAAAACTGCAAAAATCTCAGAATCAGACCTATTAATGACCTGATCAGGAATATCAGGCGAAATCAAATCTTTTATTATTAATCCAGAGTTCTTCCCAAATCCTACTCTCGCCATTATAAATTGGTCATTTAACAACAAATCTGCTGTTTTTTGCAATTCATTATCAAAGATAATCCCTTCCAATGAGCCTGTTGGGTCCTCTAAAAGTAATTTTGTGATATTCCTTTCACTAACTCTTGCAGTTACTAAACCACACACAAACATATCATCCTCAGATTTTGTAATTTTTACTGAAGCAATTGACTTCAATAGTTTGGATTCAGGTCTATCAGAAATGATTTTTTTTAATTTGTTAAATCGACTTGCAAATAAGGAATAATAACCACTAATACCTTCCGCACTAGTAATTTTTGAAGATGGATCAAAAAGGACCTTGAAATTAGACTGGAGAGTCATATCTCCCTTAATCCCGAAATAATTTTCTAAATCATCCTGATTGATCTGAAATAATTTCTGTTTAGTTTTCTCACGAACAATTTCTTTTATTATTTTTTCTAGTTTTTTAATATCAACATTATCTAAAAACTCAAAGGCATTAGGATGAATTTGGAATCCTTTATTCAAAGCATAACTCAAAGCTAATGTTAGTTCTTTTTTCAACATCAAAGAATGATTTCTGGTTTAATTAAATCTGCGCTTATGCCGAACCCTCAAATATTGTAATTATGAAAGACTTCCATGTCAAAAATTAGAATAATTTCATTTTTTGTATTTATGGGATTGTTTTCAACCTCATTTCAACTAGGATCCATGTCCAAAGTTAGTGAAGATGAAGCAAATATTTTCATGAAAGAATTTGAAGAATTAATACAAGACATTGACGCAGTTGGAATCTTTACTCATAACACAACAATTTCCTTACCAATGTTTATTCCTGGATTTGGTGTTGCATGGGGATTATTTTCTGCCTGGTCTACAGGTTTTGCTTTTGCAGCTATAGTCTCACTAACTCCAGAATTAGAAGAGATTCCACCACTTGCAATTCTTTATCTTTCTCCATTTGGATTTTTGGAGCTTTGTGCCTATTCTCTGGCTACTTCAAGAAGTTTTATTCTAATAATGGCAATATCAAAAAAAAATAATCTCATTCCTTTTTTAAAACCAACTTTAATTGAAATTGGTATTGTAGTTGGCTTACTTTTGGCTGGTGGATTTTTAGAAGATTATATGATAAAACTTGCCCAAGAAGAGGGATTACTAACACCTAATCTTTAATTTTTAAAAAACAAGCATTTGTGTACCCAGTCTAAAAAAATTTAGTAGTAAATTATAAACCAAATTATCGGAAGGATATAATGTGAATATTACCCTTGTAGGATTCTTAACTGTATTAGTAATATCCTCAGGATATTTCATTGATGAGGTTTTTGCAGAAGTTAGTCAAAATTCAGCATATCTTCTTGAAGGATCTGGTTTTGCAGTAACTGAAGAAATCATTCGAAATTCTGAATTAGATATTGGTATATCGTCTTATCAACAATCTGGGAGTAGCATTGATTTTCTAATAGAAGATGGATTTATCACATTAGATAATGAAGATTTTGTTATTTCTGAAATTGAGGGAAAATTCCTTCGTGAAGGACGTTATATCAGAATCAATGGAAATATTGAGAGTATAGGTGGATTTGATACGACCATTAGCTTCTTTGGACGATTGATTGAGGAAAGCAAAGATGCATCGATTTATGGATTTACAGGAAGAATTACTACTTTAGATGATTCATACAAAATAATCTATACTTCCAAACTTTCCCAATTAACAAAAGTGATTGAAACTGCTGAAACCAACCCCGAAGAAGAAATTCTTACTTTACGTATCCTTCCAGGTTCTTCAACTCAAGGAGTAGCAAGCAGTTACATTGACAGTGGTGAAACCAGAGAATCCAGGCTAGGAGATGCAAATCCTTTAAGATTGGGATATTTCTCACAGGACAGAATAACAATTGAGCCTGGAACAACAATTACTCTTGTTAATAATGATGATGTTTCTCACAGCATTCTTAGCGGAAAAGAAAATTATGGTGATCGTCACAATCCATTTACTCCAGATGGTAGAATTTCTACCGTAGAAATAATGCCTGGAGAATCAATTGATATAACATTTGATGAAATGGGATTTTACAGATTATATGATCCTGCATATCCGTGGATGAAAATAGTTGCTTATTCATTTTCAGATGTGGATAATCTTATTCTTGGCACAACCAAAAATCAACAAGGAAATTAGTGTTCCCATTGCCATCTATAATTCATGTAAGAATCCAACTCAGTTTGATTGAAAACCATTACAGATAAATCAGAAAATTCCTTGTCTTCCAAATCTTTTACACTACCCACAAAACTAGTTTCATCTTCAGTGGTTAACGCCTCATAAACATGTACTTTCATGTCTTCTGTTTGAAAATTATTCCTCTTAAGATAAATTGCAATTTCTGAAGGCATAAAGTGTTTTTCTGGTTGTTTGGGCCATGGTCGTGGAACCAAAATAACACTATATCCATCAATCAAGGCCTTTTGCAATTCTAGTTTCTTCTCTTCTATTGATGTAGTAACATGTAAGGTAATTACTTTGGATTTATCTAAAGGAATTTGAGCTTTTGATGCTGCAATTTGAATGGAACTTAATCCGGGAATTATTTCTACCTTCCCAAAAACCTCAATTAATCTATCTACAACCTCTGACTCTGAAAAATTTACATCACCAGTAAAAGGAATAACTAAAGAGCGGTTACCTAAAACTGGTAAAATTTTTTGATAAGAATCCTCTTGATTATTCATAGTAATCTCATGAACTTCTTTTCCAGGTAGTAAATCTCGAATTGTTTTCAAGGTATACCTGTATCCAATTACGATATCAGAATCTTGAATTATTTCTTTTACAATTCCTGTGACATATTTTGGTGAACCTGGTCCGACACCAACTGCATAGATTTTTCCCAATTTACCTCGTAATTTTCTGTCTATCTTTAATATATCGCACAAAAGGAGCCCAATCTACTTTCATGTATTTGGTGGGCTCTTTTGCTGGATACTTTACCCAATCTTGAGCAATAGAGTATTGATGTTTTTCAAGTTTTCCATCTTTTTCATACTCAACTAATAGGATACTTCCCCAATCTTTTTCTTCATGAGAAATACTCAAAATATCATCAAATCTTAATTCCACATTTTTTTCATTTTCCATATCTTCCTTTAAATTATTTTCATCATATCCATCATGAATGATGATTGTATCTTTTGATTTTAAAAAATGAACCGTCTGCCTTTGTCTAATCGCTTCCCACCATTTTTTCTTAGCTTCAGTTTTATGAACAAACATTAGATGTTTGTCTGTTAAAATTAGCATACCCTCTTTTCCTCCAATAGAAAAGAATTTTTTTGCTTCTCTCCATATAGAAACTAAATGTGCCTGAATTTTTTCATCAGGTTCCATATTCGTTCATAAAATTAACTTGTTAAAAACTAATACAATTAGCTTTTAAGGAAGATAACTTGACGAATTTTGTTGCAGAAAATCCTCATCCTATTTACTCTAGCTTTTGTTTTAGTTATATCAATAAACGAATCATATGCTCAGTCTGATGACAAGTTAGTAATTTTAGAAACAAGCCAAGGAAAAATTGTAATCGAGTTTTTCCCTAAAGATGCTCCAAAACACGTAAAAAATTTTATGAATTTGACAGAAACCGGATTTTATGATGGAGTCCTTTTTCATAGGGTAATTCCAGGCTTTATGATTCAAGGTGGAGATCCAAATACCAAAGATTCTGATAATAGTACTTGGGGAACTGGAGGTCCAAATCATTTTGTAGAAGCTGAGTTCAATTCAATAAAACATAATCGTGGAATAGTCTCAATGGCAAGGTCAGCGAACCCAGATAGTGCAGGTTCACAATTTTTCATAGTTCACGAAGATTCCAATTTCTTAGATCAACAATATACTGTATTTGGACGAATTGTAACGGACAAAAGTTTTGAAACTCTAGATAAAATTGCCTTATTAGAAATTGGTCCAAGAGACATTCCTGTAAATATCGATGAAGTAAAGATTATCAAGGCAATAACTGTCAACCGCTCCGAAGTTTCAGATTTACTTGATTTAGGTGAACCAAAAAGAGTTGTGATAAATACTGAAATTCCAAATCAACCAGTTGAATCTGGACCGCAAATATTTGAAAATGAAGAACTTGATGTTGGGTTTAGTGCACCTGAGGGATGGGCTTTGCAACAACCACCAAAAACTGATGAAAATACTCCAAATGTTGTCGCAGTAGGACCAAAAATAGGAGAAATTAATCCCGTAATCTCATTGAGAATTATTGATAAGGAAGGAAAAACTTTTGATGATTTCATAAAAGAAAAAAATCAATTACTTCAAGAAGTGGTAGCAACTGGTAATTTAGAATTGAGTTCTCAAGAAAAAATTTCTATTAAAGGGAAAGAAGCTTATGTGACTAATGCTGTAGGAATTTTTCAAAGTAATGGCCAATCATTTGATGTAAAATTCAAAGAAACGACCATTTTAGGTTCTGATAAATTTTACACTTTTGCATATAGCAATGGGCAAGATGATTTTGATAACCAATTATCAAAATATGATGATTCAATCAATTCTTTCAGAATATTATCCGAACCTACAGAAACAACTGAAGAAATTCCAAAAAAATCCACGGAAGATACACCAACAGATACAGGTGGAGGTTGTCTGATTGCCACAGCTGCATTTGGTTCTGAATTTGCACCTCAAGTACAACAATTAAGAGAATTAAGAGATAACACTATCCTTCCTACAAAATCAGGATTTGCGTTTATGGAAGGATTTAACCAATTATACTATGTATTTTCACCTTCAATAGCCGATTTGGAACGGAAAAATCCAATTTTTAAAGAAATAGTGAAACTTACGATAACACCCATATTAACATCATTATCGATACTAAATTATGTAAACATTGAATCTGAGGAAGAAATGTTAGGTTATGGCATTGGTATTATTATTATGAATGTTGGAATGTATTTGGTTGCCCCGGCCATGTTAATTAACAGAATTAGAAAATAAATATTCTGATTTCAAAAGGTCATAAATTTATGCTAGTTGTTCATAATTATATTATGAGTATAGATCGTGTCACAAAAGATGAACTTATCTCATTTATAGAAAATAATGCAAAAATTAGAATTGATAGCTTAATTGAAAGTGCTATAGAAACAGCTGAAGAAGTACATTCAGATATTAAAAGAGAAGATGGCACCTCGCCTTTTCTAGAAACCCATGTTTGGCCAGTAACCCTAGCCGTTATCAAACATTATCTTGCAACTACGCATTACCTTACCTCACTTCAGATAACTTCAACTATTTTGCATGATGTAATGGAAGATAATGATAGAATTCTGAATCTTTATACCTCTCGTGCTTATGGTTTTGATGCATATTTTAGACATAGATTTGGAGAATATGTCTATGCTACTGCAAATACTCTAAAAACGAAACCATTGGAAAATTATTCTGGTTCAAATAAAGAAGAACAGGAAATAGCAAGATTTACAGATTATTGTTCTGTTCTAACAAATTCAAAATATGATGTAAAAGTTATCAAGCTTGCAGACCGATTAAACAATATGAAATTTATCGCACAAATTTCAAACCACAAAAAAATTAAAAGATATCTTAGAGAAGCTGAAGATTTTTACATTGCATTTTCCATTTTTCCTCCTCAAACAATTGATTTTTACAAAGAAATTAGAAAAGCCTATGATGACCTAAAAAGTGTAAAAATCACTGCCTAGAATTAGCCGTACTGATAGTGAATTCCTTTTTCACCACGAGGATGCTTCCACTCAGTTTCTTGCGAGCATGTTCCGCAATCAACACACCCTTCGTGTTGAATTACAACCTTGCCACCCTCTTCACTATAACATTTAGCAGGACATAGGGTTACAATTTTTTTCATAAATTCACTTTCAGAATTTAATACCTTGATATGAGAATGGTGATCATCGTTGTAATTTAATTTGGCAATTCTATCAGCAATTGAAGGAATCGTTGGAGAATATGTAGATGAAACAGTTGCTCCTAGTCTTTCAGCTAATTGAATTGGAACTTTGACATAGGTATTCTCCGACTCAATCATTGGCAAGAGCTTGTCATAACCAAGAATATTGGCAAATTTAACAGCAATTCCTCTAAAAGTTCCACTTGACATCATTTTTAAAATTGGACCATAGCGAGAGCCGATAATGTCTTTTGGTACGTCTTTTGCGGCATCTAGAAATATCTTCAGATAATCCTTATCAATTTGTTTCATATCAAGCGTATATGGACTCTCTTCTATTAATTGCGAATAGTATTCTCCCATAAAACTTTCAGAAAAATCATTTTTATCCAATGATCTAGCTACTGCATTTGCTGCTCTTACTCCATCATCAATTCCAACATTTAATCCCTCAATCCTTGGACCAACAAAAACTCCTCTTCCTGCAGCGTCTCCAACAAATAATATATTTTTGAAAAATGGTTTTTCCATTTTACATCTTTTACCATCAGGAACTAGTTTTGCACCATATTCAGTTTCAACATAATCAGTTCCAAAAGTCACATCAAATTTTTCTGCCATTTGTTTTTCAATAATTGATAATCTCTCTTGAATGCTCTCATTTGTTTTGTATTTGCCAGAATTGATTAGACTTTGTCTTCCACTAGGAGAAAGAGAGGACTCTCGAAATTCTTTCCATGTTTTAATTAATTTTGCAACTCCAAAACGAATACGGAGCTGCTCTTCTTGCGGTAAACTTTTATCAATTTCTTTTTTGATTGGAATAACATCTCTGACAAATTCACTTACAAGAGGATTTTTTATCAAGACATCAATTAATGCGTAAGGTTCAATGGGATTTCTTATTAAGGAATCATAATGATATACTGCTCCCAGAGACAGGGTGTCACGGTTTGTGTAAAGAAACCCACCACCAATATGATTTAAAGTTATATCTCCTGCAAACAGATGAGCAGCTCCTTCATCTGAACTTACTCCAAATCTTTCTTCAATAATTTCTTCAGGTAATTTCACGATTACCTTTACTCCCTGATACAATTGAGTAGGATTAAACTTTGATCTGGCTTCCACCATTTCAGCTACTTCAGAATTTACTCCATCAGCTGCAATAATTGCTTTAACCTCAAATTCATCAAGTTCATCAGTTTGTATGATTGCTTTTCCCTCATTCCATGTAATTGATTTTACATGTACACCTGGAATTATTCCACCACCAATTTTTTCAGCACTTTCAACGGCTTGATGAGCAAACCATGAATTTAGCTTGGTCATAAGAACAGAGCAACCAAAATTAGCCTGGTAATCATGAGCTTCGGTAAGGTCCATAGAATATTCTTTGTCTTTTGAGGTTGAATGTAGGATGTATTTTGTTATCTTTCTTTCAAAAGGAGCATCTTCAAGAAAATTTTCATATAGTTCATCAACATTTGTTACTTGACCTTTTTTTGGTTTTTTAGAATATAGAATTCCACCTGAAATATTTTTAGATCCAACTTTGGTTCCTGCCTCTAAAAGTATGGCCTGTTTTCCAAGTTTGGATAATTGCCTTAACGCTGCAAGCCCAGCAGAGCCACCTCCAATTATTGCAACATCATATTTTTCCAAAATCAATCAAGCCTCAACAATTTGTATCTGTTTTTTAATTTCTTCAATTAACAATGGAATCACATCTTCCATTCTTCCTTTTATGAAAATATCACATTCATCTTTAATGGGTGCATCTTCGTCAGGATTGATCGCTACCACAAAACCAGAATCTTTCATTCCCCAAACATGCTGCATTGCTCCACTTACGCCTGCTGCAATATAGAGCATGGCGCTTGTTTTGTGTCCACTAGTTCCGATAACCCTATCTGGAACCATATACTTTGAGTCTAATGACTGACTGATTGAGAATGGTTTTTTTGAAATGGGTAAAGTAATACCAACTTCAGCATTCAATTCCTTTGCAAGTTGTTCAACCAATTTTATGTTCTTTTCAGGTTCATCTTTAATTCCTCTCCCAAAACTAACAATAGTTCTTGGAGTTTCAAAATCAACCTCACTCTGAATTACCTTACGGCTGATTACCTTTACTTTTAGGTCCTGCTCATCTATTTCCGGAACAAATTCAATCACTTGACCTTCCCTTTTTGAATCTGCTTCTAAAGGTTCAAAAACTCCAGGAATAATACTACAGGCCTGAGGATGATAATCTCGTTTAAAGGCAGGATTTCTATTATCTAGACAAAGAATCGTAGTCCATAAGAATCCTGAAAAGTCAGGTCTGTACATCTCTAAAGTTTTTTCATAAGTTTCTTTAGCACCACCTGTTTTTTGTTGGTGTGACATTTCAATATCCTCAATTACAAGTTGATTAATATCAGAAGCCAATCCTGAATCCAATTCTGCCAAAACTGTAGATGACAAATGCCTTCCAATACTGTCAGCTGCAAAAAACATGTACCTTGGACGTGTAAAGTCCTCTGCATAATCAGATTCTACTTGTCCACCAATTTTTTTATCATTTGCAATCTGACTTATTACTTTGGTGTAAATTGTATTTCGAATTTCTTCTAGTTGTGGATTATCACAATAAATTACTGCATCTGCTCCTATTTCGATTAACTCTTTAGATAATTCCTTAATGTTATTTCCTAAAACTATACCAACAACTTTTTCTTTTGAGGAGTATTTTTGATTAAATTTATCCATTAATCTTCGTGCCTCACCTATCATTTCCTTGCTAACAGGGATGATCTCACCTTGTTCAATTTCAATTACAACATACAAATGACGATATTTTTCAACCATTATTTTATCACCATGGCCTCTAAAGCCTCTTTCATTTTTCCAACAACTTTTTGAAGTTGTTTAGGATCTGAACCATCAACTACTTCCGCACTTCTAGTAGCAGTTGATTTGGGAACTCTCTCAACTTTGTAAACTATTGTTGGGGATCCAGGAAGACCAACCAAAGTTTTATCTACACCAAGTTCATCAGCATTAAAAATTTTATAATAATTATTGAAATTTTTTACTCTTTCCTTTGCTTCTTTTTGGTATTTTTGGAAAGATAATCTTTGAGAGATAGTATTGTAACTTGATTTGAAAGTTGGATCAATGGAAATGAAGACTGGTAAAGGTGCTTCAACCTCTTCAATAATATCAGGAGAACCTTGTAAACTAACCAAGCGTTTTGCTCTGATGGTTCTGGTTTCTAAATCTACACTATAACTTGTTACATTTCCAAGAAAGGTAAAACCAAGCTTCCAAGCCGTTTGTGGTCCAGTTTGTCCAGTTTCCCCATCCGAAGCTCGATGTCCTGCAAAGACAATATCCATCTCTCCTTGCATTTTTCCAATTCCTACCCTTAATACCTCAGCCGTACCCAAAGTATCAGCACCTGCAAAAAGCTTATCACTATACAACTGGAGTTCTTCAGCATCAGAAATTTCTTGAGCTTGTTTAAGCGCAAGGTCGGCAATAGGAGGACCCATCGTTCCTATCGAAATCTTTGCACCATACATGACTTTTGCGTAAAAGGCTGCTTGGGCTGCAACTGCACTGTGAGGTCCTAAAGTATTTTTTGTCTCAGCACGATTTAATGTCCCGTCAGGATTATAGCTAACATTTCCTTCTGAGAAGTCAGGCTCCAGTTTTATGATTACGCCTACATTTAGAGACATATTTCAGGTGCAAAATTGTTTTAATAAATTGGTTTCCTCTAATTCCAGTAAAAAAAGCTAAATTTGGGGAATTTACCAGACATCGTCAAAAAGAGAATGCTCCCTCTTTGGGCGTGAATTTAGACGGTAATTAGGGAGATCCCAAGATAACTAAAAAGTCAGTTGGAAATGATCTCCGAGAAGGAAAAAGATCTCTTCCTATCCTATTGGCAATAAAATCAGCTAAAGGTAAAGACAAAAAGATGATTTTGAAAGCCTTTGGGAATCAAAATGCGTAGAAAAATGAGGTTAAGAAAGCAGTTGATGTAATCCGTGCACTAGGAATCGAGGAAAATGTAAGAAATCAGGCTCTAAAATATGCCGAGCGTGCAGAAAAATCTCTATTAAAATATTCAGGTTCATCTAAAAAAGAACTAGTAGACTTGCTTGATTTCGTGGTAAAACGAAATCTCTGATAGACAAGTATCATAGATTTTTCGTATTATCTATAACAGAGTTTATTTTTTAAATTTAAAATTTTTTTGGGAAGAATTTTAATTTAGTTTTGATCTAGTGATTATATGGTAATTGTGGCTGTTTTCTAATTTGAAAAAATCAAATACTATTAAATAAAATCACAAGATAGACCATATGGCGAGGATGTAACGGTTCTATAGTTAGTCTTCATTCTTAGGATTTTGTTATTAAAAATCCTCGTCAAAAATTTTTGGAGGTCTCAATTTAGTTTATTTTCAAACTTTGAATTACCAGAGAAGTTTTTATGTATCCCAACTAATGTTTCTTTTAATGAAGACTATAGCAATAGGTTCATTCTTCGTATTATTTGCCATAGTAGCTGGTATGTTTGCAAGTCCCACATTTGCAGATCAAGCTACTGCAAGCGTCAGTACTCCACAAGGAACCTCAGTTCCAGGATGTGAGACCACCAACGAATGTTACATTCCATATGAGGTAACAGTTGATGTTGGTGGAGAAGTTACATGGTCAAATGATGACTCTGCAGCTCACACTGTAACTGCTGGAAGTGCAGCAGATGGACCATCTGGTGTATTTGATAGCAGCTTGTTTATGGCAGGTACAACCTTTTCACACAAATTTGAAGCAATAGGCGAATTTCCATACTTTTGTATGGTTCACCCATGGATGGAAGGAATTGTGACTGTTCAAGAAGCAGGTGCAGAGGAAGATGATAAAAATGAAGAAATAGAACTGATGGTAGTAATTACCGATTCAGCCGTAGAAGGAGGAACTCAGGTTGATCTTGAATTCAGTGAATTACAAGTCAACTATGGAATAACCGCAACACAAAATGGAGAAGAAATCTATAGAGAATCTGGACATGCCAAGGATATGACTGCAAGTCACATAATTGATGCAGTTGGATCTGAAGAAAATCCAATTGATATCGAAGTGTTTTCTTTAGGAATTGGACCACCAGGTGCTAATCAAGCTTGGACTGGAGATATAGAGTCAGTGGCAACTGCCAAAGTTGTTCCTGAATTTGGAACAGTGGCAATGATGATACTAGCTGTTGCAATCATAAGCATTGTTGCAGTAACTGCAAAATCTAGAGTCATTCCAAGGTTTTAGGAATCCTCTCTTATTTTTTATTTCAGAATCTGGTTGTTTTAATTCGACCCAAAAAATAATTTCAAAATTAACATCCGTGATTTCGTGCCCATCTACTATTTTCAAATTCACTAGATGAGCAAAACTTGGAATACAAATCTGCCAAACCCGCATCTAAGATTGCATCATTAAGATTAATCCCATTACAATAAACTACCCCAAGCATTCTATCATAGGTTCCCTCTTTTTGCATATCATCTTAATCGACTATTGCAAACGAACCCACAGGACAATTATTTGTAATAAAGTCTCGTGCTTTTTCATATCCTGATTGGTCTCTTTCTGGGGCATCAACTAATACTAGACGAATAGATTTCCCATAGATTTTGATTGTATCTCCATCAATGTTTTCAGTTTCATATCCTGGAATGCTCGCCTAACATATCAATAACTAAACTAGCTGTGATAGTTTTTTTGAGTTTACATGAACTATCAAATAACAAAAACATGTTATTTTCTAACAAATTATATCAATTGAAATTCTACTACTATCAAATTCCTGATTGCATGACAAAAAATTATTAGAATAATCTATGATCAAGGTCAACCAAAAGGATCCGTAAAATTTAATCTTGATTTTTTTGTAACAACAGCATGTCAATCATTACTCAAAGAAAAAAAACTCCTTTAAGAGATTTGAAAATTAAATTATCGTATATTCCAAAATATTTTGATAGCCTACATGCATCCATTTATCCAAGATATAATCTTGGATCTTTCAATAGTCCCATAGGAAGAAACACAGTAGTGAAAGCTGCTGAAAATGAAGAGAATAGAAGTAAATTTTTAGGATTTTTGATTGGATTTTTGTTCGTACCAGTTGGTATGGATATGATTTTTCAAAATTCACAAAACTGGCTAGGTTGGAGTTTAGTTATTTTTGGAGGAATATCCGCCTGGTCAAGTGGCGCTATTTTATATGATAAAATTAAAGGAAATTCAAAAGAAAATCAAAAACTGAAATTTCAAGTTAGAGATCTTGAAAAAAGATTAGCTAAATTAGAAAATCAAAATCGATAATGGATGAATTCTGTAGATAGGTTTTTTGAATTAGATATTTTATTCGGGGCAATCATCTTTGTCTCTATCTCCATCATAGTCTTCTGCATCAAATGGACAAAAGTCATTGCCATCTATAATATCATTAAAAATCAGAATCTAAACGCTCTGGAGAGGTAACACCTGAATCCTCCCAAAATGACAATTTTTTTCTTGTTTTTCACCAATAGAACATACCTCCTAAAATAGGTGAATATATCCTATGAGATCAGATTATAATCAAATATCCAACATTAGGTCGTTCTGATAATATCTGAATGAAGAATCTCGTATGCTCGTGATGCATCTTTTTCATTTAGAATTATTATTATATTATCTTGGCTGAAAAAAGCATTCACAAGTTCAATTCCATTATCATGTAAAACCTCTGCAACATAAGATACAACATCAGATTTATTCTGGTTTGTTGGTATTGAAATTCTAATTTTTGCTAGGCCGGTACTGAAAATATCCTTTTGATTAGGAAGAGTATCAAAAATTTGACGAATATCAGCAAGGTCTTCTGTAAGAAATCTAAACGAATCAGAGGATCTAAAAAAATCATAATTACTAGTAATTTTTGAAAATTTATCCAAAATCATTAAAGGATCAACCCCCTGAGAATCATTTACTGAAAATTTAATATCAACAATCCCATCTGTAAGAGATAATCGAGCATTTTTTAAAACTGATTTTTCTTCTACCTCGTCTTTTACATCAAAAGAATCTGCATATCTTTTGATTGCAACCACTATTGTATTCAAATTAACAGGATTTCCTAAAACTCTTTCAACGTCAGGTTGAATCTTGACTGCAAGAGCGGTATAATTGATTAAATCCATTTTCATGCAGTCAAAAATTGAGCGATTTCTTGTAATGATCTCTCTTACTACCTCTGGAACTGACATACTAGTTAGCCTCAATAAATAATATTATATAATGTCAAATATAATAGGATTTTGTAAAAAATAAGATATTTGTAAGTAAACCTTATATATTGTCATATATATTACATATACTAGATAAATATGACAATGTTTGATGATGAATTCAATAGAATCTTCAAAAAAATGTCAAACTCTTTTTTCAATATAGATGACATTTTTGAAGAATTCAAAACTAAGGGAACCAGTCAAGGTCCATATTATTATGGTTATACAATGACTGTGGGTCCTGACGGGAAACCAATTGTAAAGGAATATGGAAATACAAAACCAGAATTGGTTTCAGCCGCTAAAACAAGAGAACCAGTTGTAGATACAATTGTTGATGAGAAAGAAAAACTAGTAAAACTTGTGGCAGAAATGCCAGGTGTTGAAAAATCAGATGTAAAAATTCTGGTGGAGGAAAAATCAGTAAATATTACTGCAGAACACGGTGAGAAAAAATACAAAATTGATGTTCCAATACAGTGCAAAGTTGATGAAAATTCTGCAAAAGCTACATACAAGAACGGAATTCTTGAGCTAGTATTTAAAATAACTCAAGATGAAAAGCCAAAAGGCAAAACAGTGGAGGTCAAATAGATCCCCCTAAATTTTTTATGGTGATTAAATGAGCGAAATTATTTTAAAAATTGATGAGGTACCACAACAACACGTGGGAAGGGGACGAGCCATAATTGATCCAAAAATTATAGAAGATACCAATTGGAATACTGGACAAATTTTAGAATTAACCTATAACAAAAAAACTCACGTAAAACTTTGGCCTGGTTCTCCAGAAGAATATGGAACAGGGTTAATCAAAATTGATGGAATAACCAGACAAAATATCGGTGCTGGAATTGGAGACAAAATCACAGTAAAATCCGTTGAGGCAGTAAGTGCTGAACAAATTGTTTTATCACCAACTGAAAAAATTTCAATAGAAGGATTACAGGAATACATGGTTTACAACTACTTTAATCATGTATTCACAACTGGGGATACCATCGCGTTAAGTACCCAAATGGGAGGTAGAGTACAATTTATTATTACTAGCACTAAACCATCAAAACCAGTAATTGTTACAGAAAATACTGTTTTCAAGCTAGGCCCAATGACTAAGGCAATAGATGTATCTGTTTCACGAATCACCTATGATGAACTTGGTGGTTTAAAAAACGAGGTTCAAAAAATTCGAGAAATGGTAGAATTACCTATGAGACATCCAGAATTGTTTGAAAAAATAGGAGTGGAAGCCCCAAAAGGAGTATTGTTATACGGACCTCCAGGAACAGGAAAAACTCTTTTGGCAAAAGCTGTTGCAGGTGAGACTAATGCTCACTTTATCTCTCTTAGCGGACCCGAAATCATGGGAAAATACTATGGTGAAAGTGAAGAAAGAATACGAGATATTTTCAAACAAGCTGAAGAAAATTCTCCAAGTATAGTTTTCATTGATGAAATAGATTCTATTGCACCAAAACGAGATGAAGTATCTGGAGAAGTTGAAAAAAGAATAGTTTCTCAACTTTTGACATTATTGGATGGAATGAAAAGTAGAGGAAAAGTTATAGTAATTGCTGCTACCAACAGACCAGATTCAATTGATCCGGCTCTAAGACGACCTGGAAGACTAGACAGAGAAATAGAAATTGGGATTCCAGATGCTGAAGGTAGATATGAAATACTTTCAATTCATACTCGTGGAATGCCAATTGATGACAATGTTGATCTCAAGCAAATTTCCAAAACTACACATGGTTTTGTTGGTGCTGATCTAGAAGTCTTATCTAAGGAAGCTGCAATGAGATCTCTGAGAAGAATTCTACCTGAAATTGATCTTGATGACGACAAAATCTCAACGGAAATTCTTCAAAAAATAAAGATAACTAGTGAAGATTTCCGAGATGCCCTCAAAGAAGTCCGACCAAGTGCACTACGTGAGGTACAAGTTCAAATTCCAAATGTTAGTTGGAATGACGTTGGTGGACTCTCAGAATTAAAAGAAGAACTTCGAGAGGCAATAGAATGGCCAATCAAACATAAAGAAGCATTTGATTTTGTTGATGTTGAAACTCCAAAAGGAATATTACTACATGGACCTCCAGGTACAGGAAAAACCTTGATTGCAAAAGCTTTGGCTAAAATGACTGAATCGAACTTTATCAGCATTAAAGGACCAGAATTACTATCAAAATGGGTAGGAGAATCTGAAAAAGGAGTAAGAGAAATTTTTAGAAAAGCTCGTCAGGCAGCACCATGTATTATTTTCCTTGATGAAGTAGATGCTCTGGTACCACGAAGAGGAAGTGGAGGGTCAGAATCTCATGTAACTGAAAGTGTGGTTTCTCAGATTCTCACAGAAATTGATGGACTTGAAGAGTTGCATGATGTCTTGATAATTGGTGCTACAAATAGATTAGATATTGTAGATGAGGCTTTACTAAGACCTGGAAGGTTTGACAGAATAATTGAAGTACCAAATCCAGATTCCAAAGGTAGAGAACAAATCTTAAAGATTCATACCAGAAAGAAACCCCTCTCAGGAGATGTAAATCTCTCAAGACTCATAGAACTTACCCAAGGATTCAGTGGAGCTGAAATTGCTGCAGTAGCAAATAGAGCAGCCATTGCAGCATTGAAAAGATATGTTGGTGGAAAGTCAAATAATATCAAAGAAATTAAGGTTACTCAACAGGATCTTTTGGATGCAATCGATAAAGTCAAGCCTAGAAAGAAAGAGTCATCCATGACTCATTCGATAAAATAGTCTAAATACTAAGGGAGATGACATAAAATTATGAAACTCTATCTTGACTTTGACCCATGCCAAGAATGTAATACCATGATGAAAGATCTCAGTAGCCCTGAAATGTTGTTTGCAGACGAAAAAACAAGATCTGATGAATCTGCAAAGTTCCTACGCCATTTAACATATAATCACAATGAAGTGGTTCAGGCTGTTATGGAAGATCTTCCCAAACAAAAAAGAGATCAGGAGTTTGATTTCTTCAAATAATTTTCTTTTCTATTTTACATTGATTATCATATTTTGAAAATAATAATCATATTCATATACAAAAAATTGATTCAACATAATGGTGTTATATTGAATTGAATAAGAATCTCATCTTTAGTTTAACAATAGTTATTTTTTTATTATCTAGTATACCATCAGTATATTCCCAAGAGCCAGAACCTCCCAAAATTCCTGAACCATCACCTGAGCCTAAACCAATTAAAGTACCTGAACCAGAACCCATTAGAGAGCCTTTCCCAGAGGAAAGTGACACTGCAAAAATTCAAAGATTAACTGAAGAAAATACAAAGCTAAAAGAAGAAAATTTCAATTTACAAGTACAAATTGTTGAATTAAATGACATAATTGAAAATCTTCAAGCAATAACCATGGAACAAATCAAAGTAATATTGGAGTTAGTAAACCAACTTCGTGAGACAATATTTGAAATGGTAAATAATCCAAATATAGATTTGTAGACTTTTGGGATTTAATCGACTATTTTTAGAGTCTTTTTGATCAAAGTAGCTCGATTTCTAATTGTAACATCACTTACTCCAGATTCCTTTGAAAATTTCTTCTGACTTATTTTTTCTCCATTTACAATACATGCAATATACAATGATGCAGCTGCCTGTGCAACCGGATGTTTTCCTGCCGTAATTCCGCC
>JAOTYR010000028.1 GCA_029861785.1 Candidatus Nitrosopumilus sp. | reverse complement strand
CTAATAAAAAACTTTCAAATTGTTTAATCTATAAAAAAATTTTAATTCTAATAAAAAACTTTCAAATTGTTTAATCTATAAAAATAATTTAAATCACGTCACAAAAAAATGTTACACTTATTTTATCTGAAATTTTATAGCGATAAAAATTTTCAAACGGAGGAAGAAAAAAATAATATATGATATTTAAGTTCTATGTGGATTAAACTAGTGAGATATACTACTGTTTTAAACACAGTATGGATAATAAGGACTATTCAATACTTAATTTTGAAATGGAATATTCAGGTACCACTCCGCCTAGAAGAGATCAGGTGACAATAATGACTGATCTTTTAGAAAATATTGAAGAGCCACGTAGAGTAACTCACCTTCTTTACAGATCCAACATGAGTTACACCCAACTTGTAAAATATCTTAACGTTCTGGTTGACTTGGGACTAGCCAAAGAAAATAAAGAACCGTTTCATGCATATCTTATTACTAAAAATGGTAAAACCTTTCGTGACTTAATTAAACCAAACAAATCATCAGAACTCGCACAGAAAGTAATGAAGTGAAAAAAATTTGTATTTGAAATTTTTCATTGGGATGGCATTCTTATCTTTTCTGATGCTAGAGATGGCATACGCCCAAGAAGTCACCGAAACATATTTTTTAAGAGTTAGTAGTGTTCCAAATATTCTCTTCATTCCAGGTACTGGGTCTTACGATGCTGGAACCCTTGTTAGACTTGATGAGGTGCCTGAAAAATGGAACGAATATTCGTTTGTTGGATGGAAGGTTAATGGTGTTTGGACACTAGGCGATACCTTAAGCATTCGTATGGATAGATCGTATGACGTTGAAGCGGTGTTTGAAAAAACAAATCAAGGTAATGTCTTAATTGATGTCATTCCAAGAATAGCAGAAATAACAGTTGATGGAGAAATTTTTCTACCCTCCGAACTCCCCGTTTCTCTTGAATGGGAAATAGGAACAGAACACACACTTCGTGCTCCTGATGTTGTTAAAGATAATCCTTCCACTAGATACAAATTTGATTCATGGAAAGATAATAATTCTGAACAAGAGAGAACAGTTACTGTAGATGCTAATGATGATAGTGCAGAGTTCATCGCATTGTATCGTTTACAACATTTTCTAAAGCCTATTTCTGAAATAGGCCAAGTAGTCGGCGGTGGTTGGCAAAATGAAGGAGGCACATCGATTTTTGGTGTAGAGTCGGAAATTGTATTGGATGAAAAAGATGATTCCGCTAGATATGTTTTTAACTCTTGGAATTCCGGAGATTATCCAAAAAAATCAGAAAACCAGCTAGACATTGAAAGCTCAACAACTGTCACTGCAAGTTGGGATAAAGAGTATAAACTCGATATTTTAACTGATGTTCCAGACTATGATCTTTTTGGTACTGGATGGTATCTTGCAGGTAAGAAAATTACACTAATAGCAGAGGAATCTCTAGAATCTGATGATTCTAAAATAAAGTATGTTTTTGATCGTTGGGTAAGCAAAGGCCCAAACCCAATGATTATTCCAAACGCACAATCTCCTTTTACGACAATAACATTGGATTCCCCATATGTAATAGAAGCACAATATAAAAAATCCTACCAAGTAGATGTCTGGACTCCCTATAGCCGTGCCACTGGTGCAGGATTTTATGATGAAGGCTCAACTGCCGAAATTAGAATAGCACAAAGCGAGCTTATTGTAAAACCAGGAAAAGAAAAAAAGATCTTTAATGACTGGAACACTCATGGAGCGCCCACAATAAACTTTGGTGAATCAGGAGGAGGAAGCAGCACCCAAAATCTTTTGATCCAAGTTGATGAGCCACTTACAATTAATGCAAATTGGAAAACACAATTCTACCTAAACGTAATGTCAAGTGAGGGGGGAGCTACAGGAACTGGTTGGTATGACATTGGAAAGTTTATTCCAATATCTGTTAAAGAGACAAAGGTTCCAAAAGATTTTTGGACAAGCTACGCCTTTAAGGGCTGGTCTGGAGATTATGACGATCCCGATCCAAGAGCTATGATCAAAATAGAAGAACCCATGCTAATTGTAGCCGAATGGGAAGAGGATACTACTACGGGGATTCTTAACATTCTCCTCATTGGAGGTGCTGGAGCTGTAGGTGTAGTTGTGTTCATCAAAACCCGCAAAAATAAGCTTTTGACCATGTTCAAGAAGCAACAAAACCCACTGGAATATGAACAAAATCCGTTTGAAAAATATGAAGAAAAAGCCGTTGATTATGAATACCACTCCCCGATGCAAAAAGCAAAGAAAAAAGCTCTGATGGACTGGTTATTGGGAAAACATAACTAATGAAATTTTTGTGGTTTATTCTCATTATAGGAGTTACCAGTTATTTTGGTGGAGTAGTATTAGATGGCGTAGCTTTGGATGAAAACTCAAAATTAGGGCATTTGTTAACAACTGGCACCATAGATGACAGATGGATTCCTTTTTCAGCAACTCAAGAAAAATTAAGTTTACTTGGAATTTTAGATAGCACATCCTATAGTTTTATGTCCCCAATTGTTAACTATGCACAATTAGCAGAAGGTGCTCAAATCCTAATTAGCAGTGCTTCAATAAGTTTTGGCATAGGAAGTACTTTAATCGATCCTGATGGCATACCAAACTCAAGGGATGAATTCCTAGCTGATGGGATATCCGAGTGTAATTTTCACAGTTTTGATTCCTTTAGCAATTCCACATGTGTATTATGCACTTTGACCTCGGTAGGCGAAACCGGAGAACACACTCCTGTTGCACAGGGACGGATGAACCTTACTGATGGGTATCAGGGAAGCACCACTCTAAAAATTCCAATCACTACCCTTGCATTTGAAGGTGCAAATGATTTCAGTAATGTAGATGGAGTTAATGTGCAACTATGTGGAAATGAACTCGGTTGTACTGTCGATTTTTGGCAACAAGAACAATCTAGTGTATATTGGCCAGCATCGATTCCACTTGACGAGACATTTGAAAATGTTTTTCAAAGAAGCCCCTCTAAAAATGGAAACGGACCGCCAACCTCGATTTCCCCTAATGCTCAATCCGAAAATGATACCAAAGAAAATAGTTCTGATAACATAAGGGAAATGGGCCCGCCACAACCAACTCTCCTAGAAGTACTAACTTATTCTGGTTCTGCAAAAAAAGATCTTGAGGCAAATGCTGTTGCTGCAATTTTAAATGCAGAAACTTTGGAGAACAATTTTGCTTATTCTTCAGAGGATGTCATTTTAATGACTCAGCAATCAATTGATGATAAAGAATATGAAACAACAAAAGATTTGTTTCTAACGCAAAATGAATTGGGGTGTCCATTTATAGAATGAAAAGAGGTAACATTGAGGTGATGGATTGAAGATGAATATTTTATTTTTGGTTATTTTATTATTTGGAATATCTGCGATAATTGTTAGTGGTACATTACTTGATAACTTTTCAATCAATAGTGGAGGTTTGGGCGTTTTAGATGATCCATCAGAACTAACTATAACTGAATGTACCTGTGAAGATCCCGAGAATCCTGGAAACTTTAGTTCTGAATTCTGTGATCCTGCAGTATTTGAAGAAGGAGCTCTTTGCGCATCATTACAACAACCACTAGGACTAGAAATTCCAGTTATGGAAAGCCAAATTTTTGGGGAAGGATGTGATGCAACGTTTTGGAAAGAGTTACAAAATCCTGAAATAATTCATACCACATTTTGGCCTCCAGAATACAACCCAGATTTTCACTTTAATGATGTCTTTCTCACTAATTTGGATAACTCTTATTTTCTTACCACCTATGGTGATTCAGGGAATTCTATCCATCAATTAAAACGGGGAGATTTAACTGATAGATTAGAACTACTAAAGACACAATACTCAGACGACATTCCAACAACTACAAAAATAGATTCAGCTATAACCTCAATACAAAATTCCTTGAATCCTTCATTATGGATTAACGATTTGCACCTTGATCCAAATGGCGGTAAGCAGATTTTTGAAGAAGATAAAAATGTAGTTTTAAAGTTAACTTTAGTTATAGAGACTCAGGAAATAATTATCCAAAACAGCTCTGAAGAAAATAAACCCACTGAAGAAGAAAAACTAGAGGCATTACAGGAAATTGTAAGGGATATTGTTGATTCAGAAAGGGTTTTGGTGGTAAATGCTAATGAAGATGCAGAAGTATATGTAAAAGATCTTAACAAATTGGAACAAGCAATACTTGAGTTTAATAACGCCGAAGAGAAATTTCAAGGAAAAGAATACGCCGAGGCTGTAGACTCTTACAAAAATTCATGGATACACTCACAACAGGCCTTAAATCTACACAAAAAAAATTCTTACGGTCCAACTCTCTTAGAAGTTCTAAATGAAAAACCAAACCATCATGCGTATAGCATTGGATTAGAAGATCTGGCAAGACAATCCATGGCAGCCCTGTTAAATGCAGCCCATAATGATGTGCCTTATTACTACCAATCACAAGAGGTATTGGATATGACTCAGCTCACTGTTTTAGAGGGTGATATTGATGCTATCGAAGAGTTTGGAGGACTCAATAATTTACATTCTGTACTTTGTCCATAATAAAATGATGACTTATGATAAAAAAAATTTTTTTTAACACAAAGATAATTATCCCAATTCTTGTTTTGGTTTTTGCTATTTATGCAGTAAATTCAAGTCTTCAAAATGAAGGAATTGTTGCCCAAGAATTTGAAAATCAGGACAAATCCCCAAGAGCCATAATAATTGATCAGCTAAGTGAAGAGATACCTAATGAAAATTTTAAGAGAAAAGCGATAAATATTTTTGAGGAGGCAGGCTATGAAGTGGATATAGTTGAAGGTCAAGATATTACAGTTGACTTTTACAAAGACTTACCATCTATGAATTACAAGTATATTGTTCTAAGGTCTCATGCTGTAGCAAAACAAAATTCAGACACTCCTGTTGTAATATTTACTGGGGAGAGATATTCGACTGAACAATACATTTCGGAACAACTTTTTGGCCACGTTATGAGGGCAGCACCATTAGGAGTTAGAGAAATTGCTGCCCAGGTACCTACCGATAATTGGACAGTTGTAAATGAGACCTACCAATACTTTGATCAGCCTGTACGACAGAATATTCATGCAGAAAATGATTTCTTTGCAATATCGCCTAAACTAGTCGATGAAATGATGGTAGGTCAGTTTCCCTCCTCAACTATTTTGTTGGGTGGTTGCAGTACTCTTTCTAATCCTTCTATGGCCAAATCTCTTATAAAACGTGGTGCATCAGAAGTAGTTGGGTGGGATGACCTCATTGGCTCATTGGATAATGATCGAGCTCTCCTTGCAATTATTGAAGAAAATGTTGCCAATAATTTAGAAATTGAGGATGCAGTTAGTTCCCATATGGAAAAATTAAATAAAATTCCCAATTGGAATGTAAATTTAAAATCTTTCTCAGATGAGGATATGTGAAAATCATTATTAAAAAATTCTTCAACATATTTGATAATTCTGTTTTAAAACAAAACCAAAATAAATAATATTATTTTAAAAGCGGCTCTATTAGCGAGTTGTACTTTTTTAGATACAAATTTCCTTTTTTGGTAATCAGAAAAAAATTTTGATTTTCTTTTGATCTTTCTACCATGTCTATTTTTTCCATTATTTCTAGATACTTGCTTACAGCCCTTGAATCAAGTTTACATCTATAGCTCAGCAGTGTCTTTCTAGTTGGACTCTCTTGTAATTGAGTGAGAATTTCTGCAATTATTTCTAAAAATCCTCTCCTTCCATATTTCATCATAAAATCCACTTCATGTCCGTTAGGCATTTTCCTAGCTTGCGTATAGTTGCATATATTGATATTGGCTCCAACGAGTAATTTTATAATGTTTAGAATATAATATTCAGGTTGTTCATAATGAAAAAATAGACTTTCATAAAATAAAATTCGTGGCTAATTAAATCAAAAATAAAGAGTTTATACCCCATATGAGAAAAAAAAAGATGGCAAAAAATTATAAATTTTTAAATAATAAAATATTGATAATTCCCATTCTTGGAATTTTGTTTTTATCCTTTACAATTTTCGACCATCAAATACTAGCAGAATCAGATTCACAAACATTGGTTGCAAAAACTGACGGGACGAATTCGTTTAGACCTCAGGTTACAGTCGGGGAAAATGTTCTATATTTGGTTTGGACTGAAGAATCTTATGAAAACCATGAAATATACTTTAGCAAAAGCTCTGACGCTGGCTCTAGTTTTGATTCGTATATCAACCTAAGTCACAATATTGGGGTTTCTGCCTTTCCTAGAATGGCAGTGAGTGAAAACAATGTCTATGCAATATGGTATGATTATACTCCAGGAAGCAGTGACATATTCCTTGCAAAAAGCAACGATACTGGCAAAACTTTTGAGACTTTTAATCTTAGTAAAAATTTAGGGCCATCTTACAACCCATGGATATCTGTCATGGACGAAAAGGTATTTGTTGTATGGAACGATGGGACAAGAGATGTAATTGACCAATTTGGAGAGGAGAAGGCAAAGGAAATAATTATTGAGAGTGCAGATATATCCTTTGGAAAACAAGACATCCTTTTTGCTTCAAGTAATGATGCCGGTGATAATTTTGAAATCTTTAGCATAAGTGATCCTAATGTTGAATCTTGGAACCCACGAATGATAGTCCATGAGGAGAAGGTATATGTCGTTTGGAATGGACGAAGCAATGATATAACTGACATTTTTTTTTCAGCAAGTAATGATGGCGGTATTTCATTTAGCCCACCAGTAAATGTGAGCCAATCAAAAAATCAATCAATGGATGCAGGTTTGGCAGTTTGGGAAGAAAATCTATACATTATTTGGAAAGAGGCTGATTCTAATGGTAATTACATTTTGTTCTCCAAAACAGCAGACGATGGATTAAATTTCATCTCGCCAATTAACATTGGAAAAAATCTAAAGGCGGCAATGGCTAGAGATACGCAAATTTCATCTTTTGAAGATAATGTCTATGTTGTTTGGTACGAGAATGCAAAAGACGGAGATGTATATTTTGCAAAAAGCAAAGACGGAGGAGAAAGTTTTGAAGAGCCAATTTCTATAGATTTAGGTCATGGCACATCAGAGTTTCCTCAAATAGCCACCTATCAGGACCAAGTTTATGTTATTTGGAGTAACCATAGCGCTGAAAACTCTGATGTGTTTTTTAGGGCAAGCTTTGATGGTGGCTCTACTTTTGGGAGCATAAAAAACATTAGTAAAGATGAAAATGATTCTCTTCTCTTCATATTGGGTCCACAAATTGCAGTAACTGAGCAAGGGGTTTTTACAGTTTTTGAAAACAAGTCACAACACGGTGATGGAGACTTGATTTTAGATAAATTTACGCCAAATATTACCCCAAAGGGAAATTTGATTTTACATCTTGAAAACAATAGCAATACAAACATAGAAATTAATTTTGATTCTACTGAAATCAAAGTTGAGGAAAGCATCTCGTTTTCTTTGAGGTTTTTTGATTCTATGTCTGGTAAGAATTTATCTGATGTAAACTATTCAATAATAATAAAAGATTCTGAGGACCAAACACTAATTGAAAAATCTTCTCAATATGCACAAGATGGAGAAGATACTCAAACAGTTGAATTTCTAAAAACAGGTCCAGTCAATGTTTTAATTGTTATTGAAGGAACTGGCACTGAAATGCCTTTTGACGAATCAAATTCTGGAGGAACTGGCTTTATTATTACTGTAGTACCAGGATTTGACTATGGTATGATGTTGATTTTGGCAGTGGTAATTATTGCCTCCTTATTTGCGGTTGGATATGCGCTAAAGTTTTCTAAAAAATCTGCAAATCAATAACATATTTTGTAATTATGATTCTCCAAAAAAAAATTAATCCTTTCTTGGTTGATGAATTAATTTTTCAGATAAAAAATTTGATGTTGCATTCGTGCCAAATTCGTTTTTATGTTGTGGGCTTTGCTAGATTCTTAAAATTTGGAGTTTTTTTACAAAGAATTAATTGGTCTGGTTTTGATTTTATTATCTTCAGATTTTGGTAAATAACAAGAGATAAAATCATATTGATTAATCCTCGGAAGAATATTGGTTTGAGAATTTTTACTTGGAGATTGTACAGGTAGAATCTTGATTAAGTAAAAAAAATAAAAAAAGGTGTTGTGTTTTGAATTCTAGATTGGTCCTACGATGATTCGTTCTACGCAAACTTCATCATCCCCTAGTGGGTTTGTGGAGTTGCCACCATTTGGCTCTTTATCATTGCCCCATGGTTCGAACATATCATCACCATCTCCGCCTAGTATGACAAATCCGTTTTCGGTGTCACAGAATGCTGAGAATGGTTCTTGACCAGAAGCTACTATCTTTACGTTGTCGATGTTCATTACATCACATGCGCCAGGATAGGCTTCCATGGTAATTGGAACGTATACAGTCTCACTTGCAGTGTAGTTAAAGATTGGTAATCTTCCTTCACATACAGTGACCTTTTGGTCTTCGATCATTTGAAGAGTTGCTGGATCCACTGCCCATGATTGTAATTTACAGATGATTTCTGAACCATCATCCATTTCTTCAAAGGTGTGGAAACTACATTTTGTAATCTCATTCTTGTAATAATCGTCTGCAGTTGTACTGTTGTCGCCAATTACGGTTATCTTTTCGACTACAAAGTCTATGTTTGCGTGCTCAATAGGTGACTCGATGTCATCTTGTGCAAAGCCTAGATCTTGTACCCAAATTTCAAATTCGTTGTTACCAGCTAAGAAACCTGTCGATAATAGACCGGCTCCTACGGCTAGTGCTGCGATTGCAATTATAGGTTGCATTGTTCTTAATGAAATAATATTTGCTTAAAACCCTTGAGAAACATCTAGACCTTGTTGTAAACAAGAATGATCTAGTATAGACTAGATAGTCTAGACCAAGTAGTCTATAATTATCAAAGGTAGAATCAGCGATTTTGTCCTAATTCCAAAAGTATCTAGGTATGAAAATAGTAAATAATATCTAATTAACTTGTATTTTATTGGGAAATCGATCAAAATTAATCATTCTGCTAGTTGTAGTTCCTCTTGTTATCTTTCTCTGGCCCTCCTCGGTAGGTGGAAAAACAGATTTTTTTATTGTACAGGGCAAAAGCATGCTTCCAACAATTTTACCAGGATCTTTTATCATTACCCAACAAGAGTCATCATATGCAGTCGATGATGTTGTGGCGTATAAATACGACCAAGAAAGTACCAAACAAATTGTGGTCCATAGGATTATTGAATATAATGCAGAAGATCGAGATTTTATTTTGCAGGGGGATAATAATCCAAAACGTGATGCTGGAACCTACACCAATGAAGAAATAATAGGTGAGGTCAAGGCTGTCGTTCCCTTTGTCGGCGATGCACTCAGTTTAATGAGAAATCCAGTTATTCTAATAGTTCTTGTGGGCATATCTGCTATTTGGCAGATGGAGCAAAGCAAAAAGAAGAAAAAAAAGGAAGAGTTACGAAAACGTCGCCTGGGATTGAGCCCCCAAACAAAACAAGACTCACTTGCAAAAAAAAGGCCAAAAAAGCAAAGTTACACCTTGTTTTTTGCAGCAATGGGCATGAATATTTTAATCTTTATAGGAAATCAGACCTCTATATCATCAGGAATAATGCCAGAAGGCGATGCATTGACTGGATTTTTGTTCAAATTACTTGAACCATCCATTGCAACCACCGTGACATTTTTCATATACTTTATGGGAATAATTGGACTTTATTTTATTGCAAAAAGATACGAAGTAAAAACATCAGTATCCCAGCAAAAAGCCTTGAAAAGAGGCCTTGTACTAAAAAAAAAATCATCTGGCATGGTAATAGCGGCTCATATTTTCTGGACTTTATTTTTGTTAGTTGGGTTTTTGTACCTCATTACAATATGGGGCGACTTTTTACCAATTCCAAATTAGAATTTATTCAAACTTTATTTACTTTGAATATAGACTAGCTAGTCTATACTAGGTAATCTGTATTAGATGATTCTTGTTTTCGACAAGGTCTAGATGTTTCTCAAGGGTTTTAAACTAACTAATATCTATTTGGTTAATGACAACAAGATTATTCCAACTATTGTCTATTATGACACTAGTAATGGTAATATCATTAGGACAAGCAATGGATGTATTTGCAGATGGTAAAATCAGATTAACTTCTGGTAATAACACTGTAACAATTACTGATCAAGACTTTATTGGTAATGTTACTGCTGATGAGAGACCAGATGCAAACAACGTAAATGGTATAGTTCAAACCAACCAACAACTTGGAAACATGGATCTAGTCTTGACTGCAACCAGTTTTACAAAACTAAATTCGGGTACAGTATCAATGGTTATGTTTGATCATGATATAGTAGCAGCCTCCTCTGGCGCAAGTGACCTTCTATACGAGTTTACTGATACTGGCTTTATTGGAGAGGCATTATCATGTAAGAACTTTGGTGGAGGAACAACTGGAGGAACTGTAAACTACACAGTCTATATTGATTCTAACAACCAAGAGTTTGCACAGACACAAAAACTATTTGAGTCAAACCATGCAGGCTTGATTAGTATTGATTTGGTAGGCTTTATCACTCCTGGCAGCCCATTTTCAGTTACTGTGGTATCTGATATTCAACATCAAGGTGCAGTTACTACAAGCCACGATATAGTAGTTGAATGTACATCTACAGTTGCAGGTGAATTGTTACCAATTAACACCCAGAGCTTGATGTTAGGTGCCCTCGGCATGTCTCTTACCTGGTTAGTTCCAGTAGTGGCAAGCATAGGCGGAGCAGCAGCATACATCACATACAGAAAGATTTAGAAAAACCCTTTTTGTTTTTTATTTTTTTCATATACTTATTGATAGATTAAAAACAATGCTTAATCTGATATTTTTTTACCTCTTTGAGATACAACTAATACCGTCCCTACTATCCATGCACCAACCCCAAGAAAAATATAGTTGGAACCTTCTTGTGCAGAAAATATTGAAATTGATCCTAAAAAGCCAAGTATTGCAGTTACAATCCCTACAAGCCGGTTATCATAAATGTGTACCAAAAATTTGGCAGTGCCATATATGGATAAAATGGTCATAGCAATGGACCCAAGTATTATTGCACTCTGAATTTGGGGGTCTGCAAAACTGGGCAAGAGGGTCGATACTACACTTGAAACCCCAAGACCTGTTGATTCTCCGCCACTTTGCTGAGCTAATGTAATTGAAAAACCAGCAAATGCAGAGTAAACAAGAATTTTTGAAAGTCCCATAGTGTTTTCAGAAATACAATGTTGGCTAGAACAATTTTAAATTGCCTCATTTCAAATTACTACATGGAATAATTTCAAATTAATCTGGATTAAATTTGGAAATTCAGTTAAATCTAAAATATTGTATAATATATCATGCTCTTAGAATTTTTGGCCCAAAATCTTCCCAAGACCAAAGCCTTGATGCTCTTTGATTCTTTTGGAAAATTAAATGAACAAAAGATTTCGGCAAATCTGGAAATCAATGATGATGAGATAATACAAAATATAATTGCAAACTCAAAATCTTTAATTAATTTAGTTACAGGCAATGAAAGTCTTGGATTCTCAGAACATCAGCTCATTTTACTAGGGGAAAATATTGTTGTAGTCCGCAGGCTTGACCAAAATAAAGTACCAGTGCTACTACTTTCCCATTTGATAACTCAAGAGTCAAAGATTTTACAATACAATAATTTTGTTAATTAAATAGTGGTCTGTGCCAACTCATTTGATTTGAGGTTTAGTTTGAATAGCAATGCTATCTAAAGCTAGACCAGAGATACACTGCCTTAGAAAATGAGACTTTTTCTAAGACTGGGCAGTTTTCTTGTAATTTTCTATATGGATTTTGTTGCACTGCAAGTTCTATCGTAGAGATTTTATCTTTGCAGTTGTTTTTAACTAATTCTAAATCATTTAGTTTTTCGTCAAGCTCCTGGGCTTTAATTTTTGAGTCTTCTGAGTAAGGATTGTTTCTTATTTTCATAAATTCATTTACTGCCATTCGGATTTCATTTGCCTCCCCAGAGTATGCAATAGTTGCAATGGAAAATTGAAGACTTTGAACTGATCCAGACATCTCAGCGGAACTCAAGACACTCACTAGAGTAAGTATTGACACGACTACCCCAATTATGACCCAAAGTGGCTTGACCATTTAACAAAACTAGCACAAATTAAGGTATACACATTATGTATTGTCTAGTCTAGATCAAAACCTCTTTTATTATGCAATCTAGTATATTTTTGATTTTATTTCGTTCTTGAAATTTGGATTAGAAAAATATTAGAAATTATTATGAAAAAAACACGAAACAGTCCAAGTGTTTGTACTAGCAGTTCGTTATTTTTACTCAAACAAATAACAAAATTCTAAAAATACAAACTTGAAAAAATCTCTCTATTCTTACCATCTAGCTTGTTTATCTTGGTCTTCAAGGTATTTTTTGCAAATCAGTTCTTGCTCTAACATTAATTGTTTCATTTTTTCGTCAACCCTCTCACTTGGTTTTACCACTATTGTATGAGATTCTGGTAATTCTGAAATCACCTTGCTAGAATCAAAAATCCGTTTCGCCATATCTTGCTCATAGGCTAATATCCCACCAAATTCTGAATGAAGTCTAGTCCTTGGTTCGCCGGAATCTTGGAATCTCTCAAATTTGTAATTAATCTGTTTGAAGGAACCAAATCTATTAATTTCAAATGTTCTTTCATCATCTGTAGTCCAATAGTTACTGTACTTTTCATTTTGTGTAACTTTGATTAACCCTTCACCTTTAGTTGGAGAGGGAATCATCTTGATTGGCATTGGATTAAGAGAATCGCCTGAAATATCAAAACCCTCGTTAAGATATGTAATATGGTATCTGTTTTTGTAGTCAATTGCCTTGATTGCCATCACTTTGGCTTTGAGAGGCTCTAGAAATACCATTGAAACATTTGTTGCATCACATTTTTCTTCCTTGTCTCTTGAGCGACATTTTGTTTTTTCATGTGCTGCTGTAACACTTTCAATATCAATAACATTTGATTTTTGAATAACCTTGATCTCTTCTATTTCTCCAAACAATCCATACCATACTTCTATTCCCAACTCTGCCAAATGCGCCTGGCCTTTATTTGGAATTCCAAAGAGAAATTCTTGAACTTTTAAATTGTTTTCAGCGTATACTTTGGCTTCAAACGAATTGACTTCACCTAGGATTACTGGTCGTTCTGCAAAAGGTGTATGATAATTATTGGAAATCGAAAATGTTTTGTTGTTAAAGCTAAATCCCTTGTCAATCATTTTTCTATTCTTGTCGTGACTTAATCCAAAAGTCGGGCGTGAATCACTATCATCAGTTTTAATTTTTTCTTTTATTTGGTCGGAAGTTATTGCAAATGATTCTTGATAAAATCCAATTGATCCTAAAAATAACACAGCTAGCACTATTGATGTAATCTTTAAACTATCGCCCATTGTTATTTTAATTTGAAATTAGTTCTACTTAAGAATATTTTTTGTAATGATAAAAATATTACAATAATATCTTTAATTTCAAACAATAGTTAAACACATTTTTTATTTTTAAAATTAAATAGTGTTAGAATAATAATTAGTGCAGACTATTATTGCAATTTTATTTTTTGTAACAAAATAATATTACAATTTTAGAGTAATATATCATTTAGTGATAGACAAAATTACCACGTCGTACTTTTTTTAATAGTTATACGATTGTCTTTAATTGCTTATCAACAAAATCGTTAGAGGTTTTTTTAAAACTAGTTCAATGCTTTTTGTTATCTCACCTAAGTATTTTTTTAGAAATTAAAATTTCAAATTTTTTTTAAGTTGTTAGTTGTAATGAAATATTTTATATCAAAAAATTTTTGCAAATTTATTTACAATTTGAAACTTAATTTGTTGTCTTAAAGTGTATGTGTGTAACAAAAAAAACAGACAAGTCAACACCCTTAATACCGATTATCATTGTACCTGTTCAATGACTAAAACGACCTTACTTCAATTAATGTCAGTTATGACATTAGTGATGGTAATTACACTAGGACAAACAAACGACGTATTTGCCGATCCTACAATCAGATTAACTCAAGGAATCAACTTTGTAGAAATTTCTGATCAAGGGGTTGATGATACAAACAACAACACAGGCATAGTACAATACACCCAAGGAATTGGTGTTTTTGATAATGTTTTGGCTGCTACATCCACATCAAACTTAAATGCTACAAATCCATCTTTGAACACAGCTATAATCGTTCAAAGTACTGCAGGTGGAAATCTTACTTATGCATTCTCTGATGGTAACTTTACAGGAACTGACTTAACATGTGTTAATTTCGGTGGAGGAACTACTGATGGAGATGTGACCCACACAGTCTATGTTGATTCTTCAAATGGCTTATTTGCTACAACAACTCCTATTTTCAGTACAACATCTTTTCCAGATGGACAAATCTTAATTGATAAATCAGCTAATGCTACGGGATCCTCTCTATATTCTTTGACAATTGTATCAGAGATTGCCCATAACATTGACACTGATAGAACAAGTTTCAGCATTATAACTTCATGTGATGGTGAAGAAACTCCAACTTGGAATGCAACCACAGATTCTAATCCACAAGGAGATATTGACGCACCAGTAGACAACCCAGTTGACACTGTAAACATAATTGCAGACGCTA
>JAOTYR010000027.1 GCA_029861785.1 Candidatus Nitrosopumilus sp. | reverse complement strand
TCTGATTTAGCAATTTTTTCAATCTCTTTTATTTTTTTTGATATGGGTTTATTTCCTGACATAAAGTCCGTTGGAGGTAAACAGTAAGGATTTAATTGACTTTTTAACAATGCGTCTAAAATTATTTTATTTAGTTCAATCATTGAATTTTTTACAACTGAGACTCCTCTTGAATCATATTTTTTTGGCTTTGTATGCATGTCATATTTGACAGACCAATAATGCCCAAATGATCCTCCCCCATGAACTATTATTAGAGGCTCTTTGATTTTCTTTAAATTTTTAGCAAGATTATCAATAGTTTTTTTCCTTGGAGTAAGCGGTTTTTGTTTATTGGTGATAATTGAGCCTCCAAGTTTAATTAGGATCATGGTGTCACAAAATATTTAGTACATTAAAAAGTATCCAATCCTTTAAAATCGATCATTGCAGAAAAACACTCGTAATTATTTTCCTTCAACTGCTGAAGGGTTATTTCCTTGTTTGACTCATCTGTCAATGCAAAAATACATCCTCCTCCACCAGCACCTGTAAGCTTTGAACCAAATGAAGATTGGTTTGCAATCTCAATCATATTTCTTAATTTTTCATTAGACACTCCAATTTTTTCAAGATACTCTTGATTTTTTATAATGCTTTTTCCAATTCCTCCAAAATCATTATTATTTAAACAAATTAACACATCCTCTATCAAATTGTTTTCTTCATTACAAATATTTGAAAATTTTTCTTTGTTTTCTTCTTTGAATAGTTTTACCTTTGAAACTATTTCTTTTGTTGAGTGTTCAATTTTTGAATTTGCGATAATCAAATGAAATTTTGGTTTAGAGTCAATTTTGGAATGACCATTTTGTTTGTCGTATTGGATAATCCCTCCATGTGTACAAACAGTACAATCTGCACCTGAAGTATTTGGAAAAATTGTTTTTTCAGCTTCTATGGCCATTTCAAGTATTTCTTCTCTGGAATTTCTAGTAAAAACCCCTGAAATAGCTGCGGCACCTGCAACACAACATGCTGATGATGATCCTAAACCAACTCCCAAAGGAATTTCAGAATCTACTGTTATTTGCATTCCAGATTTTTCATTTTGCTCTTTAATTATTTTGTCGGCCAAATAATAAAATGGTCTTAGCTGAAAGTCTACTTGACTAATGGGAATATTTGGCGATAAAACTAAATCTTTGATCCTTGATTTGATAATAATTTTATTTTCAGGAATGTCTTCTGCTAAAACGGTAACTCTTTTGTTAATTGCACAAAGAATTGCCTTAATTCCATAAACTACAAAATGTTCCCCAAAAAGGATTATCTTTCCAGGTGCTGATGCTTTGGATTTCAAGTGAACACTATGGATCCATACCCTACAACAGAACTTGTATCTCCAGTAATATCCCCACTTGTAGCATATTTGAGAAGTTCTCCTTTGGTTGCTCCAAGCTCTTTACAGGCAATAATAGTAGAACCTATTGCTCCATATCCGCAGGCAGTAACTTTTCTTTTTTGTAAAACATCATAAAATTTGTCTATATCCATTTCCAATATTGGCTCAATCAAAGCTTTGTCTTGCTCGTGAGCAAATTCATTGGATTCGTAATGCGTAAAATCAGAAGATCCAATTATCATAGAATTTTTTTCTTTTGCAATTTTTGCAATTGCCAATCCTACGTCTTCTGCTACTTCTTTACTTTGATTAATCAAAGAGATTGGTAAAATTTTAAAATTAGAAAATGTATTTTGCAGTATGGGGATTTGTACCTCTAAACTATGTTCACGTGTATGAGAAAAATAATCTGACTCTATAGTTTGAGATAACTTTGAAATTTCTTCTGCTGCCTCAGAATCTACTTCTACTTCTCCTAGGGGAGTTTCCCATTTACAATCTTTCATTGTAGCAACACTTCTTCCAATTCCCCAATGATTAGGACCTATTATTATGAAAAGTTCTGGTGCTTCAGATGATATTGAAAAAATTGAATTACATGCAATTGGTCCAGAATATACATATCCTGCATGCGGACAAATTATCCCAAAAATTTTCTTACCAGATTTTTTTGGTGGATTTTTTCCTGGACCAAATGAATGTAAAAAACAATCATCAATAAGTTTAATTAATTTATTTTTTTCACCAGGATAGAACATTCCGGCTACTGCCGGTGTTCTAATCTGCATTACTCGATTTCCTCTTCCGTAATTTTTGTTTCGAAATCGTCGATTTCATATTTCATTGATTCGTCTTCTTTTAGTTCTCCCCTTTCTATGAGAATTTGACGAACTAATAACCAGTATACAGTAGCAAGTGCTTTCCTTCCTCTATTGTTTGCTGGAATGATGACATCTAACTTTGATGTAATGTTGTCAGTATTTGAAATTCCGATGATTGGTATTCCTGCATTAGTTGCCTCAATTACGGCTTGTTCATCTATCTGAGGATCAGAAATTAAGACTAATTTTGGTTCAATATAGTAAGGTAAAGAAGGATTCGTCAGAGTTCCTGGTAAAAATCTTCCAAGTAATTTTTTAGAATCCAGCATTTCACAAAACTTTTCAATAGGGGTATCTGCATATTGTCTTCCTGAACAAACAATTAGTTTGTCTGTTCCAAGACGATTGATGAATTTTGCTGCAGTCTTAATTTTTTCAAGAGTAATATCAAGATCAAGCATGTAAAGACCTTCGGGACTTGCTTTTGTAATGAAGGGTTTCATGAATTTTGTTTTAACTTGGGTTCCCACCCTAATCCCTGTTGATAACACCTTCTTTTTGATGTCTATAGACTCTGCTTGTTGACTCATAGCGATTTTAAATCTCAATCATACCGCGTATTAAATCATGCTCTGATAGGCGTATAAGCTCATTTAATTTTGCCACTCTTTCTCCACCGACCACACCTACTTTGAGCATTTTTGACTTTGTTGCAATACCAATATGAGAAATATGTGAATCAGTCGATTCACCTGATCTGTGTGATGTGATAAGTTTTACGTTGTTTTTACTTGCCAACTCTGCAAATTCTAAGGCGTCAAAGAGACTTCCGGCCTGATTGACTTTGAGAATAGCAGCATTACAAGATTTGGATTCAATTGCCTTACTAAGAATACTTGCGTTTGTAACCGTAAGATCATCTCCTGTTACCAGAATATTTGGGAATTTCTTTGTTAATTCAGCCATATCTTCAAAAGCTTCTTCGTGAACAGCATCTTCGGCATAAATTAACTTGTATTTTTTGATAATATTTGCTGCAAATTCTATTTGTTGTTCTTGAGAATTTTCAAATCCCGCTCTTTCATAAACATACTTTTTCTTTTGCTCATCCCATTGAGTTGATGATGCAAAGTCTACTCCTAAAGAAACTTCCTTTCCTAATGTGAATCCTAAATTTTCAATCGCGTTTACAGAAACTTCTAAAGCTCTTTCATTATCTAATTTTGGAGCCCATCCTCCTTCATCTCCACGCCCATTAGTGAAACTTGGATCTTCTTTTTCTAAAACCTTACGTAGTTCCTTATGTACAGATAGATTGGTTTCTATTGCGTCTTTGATTGTCTTTGAACCTGTTGCGCAAATTAAAATTTCCTGAATGTCTGGCGTTCCAGGACCTGCATGAGCTCCACCTCCCAAAATATTTCCTAGTGGGTATGGAAATTTGAAAGAAGAATCTGAAGATAATGTTTGAAACAGAGGTTGTTCTAATGATTTTGACGCTGATTCCATAGATGCAATAGTTACTGCAAAAGCAAGTGCACCTCCAATTTCTGAATAACTTGATGACTTGTCCAAGCTTCTTAAAGTGTCATGGATAGATTTTAGGTCTGTTGATTCTAAACCAATAAATTTCTTAGAATTATGATTTAAAACTCGAAGGCTTTCTTCTGGTTTTTCATTTGGAAAACTAACTGCTTCATACTTTCCCACACTTGCACCTGAAGGTGCACAAACTCTACCTAGAAATCTATTATCTGTAATTACATCAACCTCAATGGTTTTACTTCCCCTACTATTGTAGAGAAGACGTCCTTCGATCGATGTAATTTTAGACAAACTATTCTAACTCAGATTGGACTTCTTGATTTCTTCTCTGAATAGCTTCGTAGAATGGTATAACTTGTTGAATAGTCTCAACTGTAGTCAATAGCATTCGTCTGCAACAATATCGGCTGATCCCTAAGGAATCTAAAACCTTAGCTGGATCTTCTCCTGTTTTTACTTTAGTTTGATAGTCTTCAAATTTATCGGCGATAAGATTTCCACACGTAAAACATCTTACAGGAACTAACATACAAACAAAAAAGTAATCAAGGATTATAAAAACCATCCAAGGAATTTTTTTTGCGGGTGTCGCCCAGCCTGGCCAAAGGCGCTAGCTTGAGGGGCTAGTCTCTCAGGAGTTCGTGGGTTCAAATCCCATCGCCCGCATTCAGGTTTTTTCTTATGGGTCAATGATTATTTTTTTAATTGGTTTATAATTTTGATTAACTCAGACCTTCTTTTTTCTTCAGTGATTGCTCCTCTAGCATCTTCAACCAAAAATCTATCAACATCTACTTTCCTCCTTGCCTCTTTCACTACTTTATCGTACATAGAAAATGGATACAAATGAAGATACAAGTTTTCCATTATTTCAAAAATTCTCAAAGCATTATTGATGTCTCCAGTACGAATTTTATCAAAAATTATTCTCTTCAATTCTCCAACACAGTCTAATAATCCTAGAACATAAGATTCTTCAAAGACATTCAATTTTTTATTTGAAGGGATTTCTTTTCCCTCAACTACTGAAATTAAACATGCAGCTTCGACAAATTCTTGCTCTGAAGTTATTAAATAACGCCGTAAATCAGATTTGGCCTTTTTTCTATATTTTCTTAATAATACTTCTGCTTGAGATAATTTATTTTTAGCAGATTTTAAATCTCCTTTATGTGTAAATATAATTGAACGACTACAGAGGATAATTATCTCTCGTGTGTTTTTTAGTAAAAATTCTCTGTCATCTTGAATTTTTTCAAGCGACTTTGAAATTTTATCTAAGGCAGTCTTTACATTTTTTAATGTCATTTTAAAATATGAAGAAAAACTAGAATAAAGTCGTTTGCAAACTCTATTTTTTGTCTTCTGAATTTTTTTAATATCCGATAAATTATATATTTTTTTAAATTTAAAGTTCAATCCATTTTTTGTTTTTTATAACAATTACTCTAAATTTCTACTGATTATTGATAAGAACAAATCCTGCTTTTTCTTTATTAGCAAAAAAATAATTATTATTTAACAGTGAATAAAATTTATCCTTCAAAATATTTGTCTGCGGTACTTGCCATAATGGGAGGTTTAATAATAATCTCTTCCTTATTTAATGGACAACCAGCTGTTGCAGAATCAGGTGAGACACCTGAAATTTTGGTTTCTGATAAACTGAAAAAAAATCCATTGGCAATGAAAATAATTGCAGAAATGGAGGCACAAAAATTAAGATACAAACAACTTTCTGGAGAAACTACTCCTAAATCTATGCCAACTAAAACACAAATTGAAATTGAAGAAAATAGAAAAATCTCAGAAGAAATGCTTCAAGAAGATCTAAAATCAATGGAAAAAAAATACATTGACTTTACTCCAAAAAATGCATTTGAAAAATTTGTCTCAAAATTAAATTCCACATATCATGGAATCTTCTGGGATCAATTTGACTATCTAAATGCAAAGGTGCAACTTGCAATTGCAGCCAAAAACCTTGTTTTGGAAAACGGAGGTTCCTTTTATGAGGCTCAACGTGAATATTTCAAGTACGCATCAATGCCAAGACTAGAAATGATAAGCTACATACAAGAACTCAATATAAAATATGGATTTGCAAATGAAGACATTCAGTCAAACTTTAATGCAAACGGAAAACTTCCGAGATTTGAAGAAGATAAAGATGCCCCTTGTTATGGCTGTGAAAATCTAGAATCAATAGATAGCTCTAATTCTCAATCAAATGATAAAAACAAAATAACCCCTGTTAGTACCAATGTAGAAATTGATCCTAAAGCAGAAATTAAAATCCTTCAAGAGCAACTATCAGAATTGAGACAAGAATTCCTAAATTCTACAAATTTTGAAAAGAAAAAATCTCTTGTGAATTCTCTAAATGACACAGTTAAAAAAATTCAAGAACTGACATATGACAAGAAATTATTTTAGGACTAATTGACCTGTTTTATGCCTAAAATCAAGCCTTAAAGCTCTTATTTTACGTCTTTTTTCCATCTAATCATGGAGATATCAGTAGATCAAATGTATCAAATAGAAAATAACGGCCATGATATGGGATTTCTAAAAAAATTCATGATGGAAAATGCAGGGGCAGTGGCAGTGAGAAGGTTAACAGAAAAGATTGATCTTGACAAAAAAAATATTTTGATTTTTGTTGGAATGGGAAATAACGGAGGAGATGGGTTGGTAATGGCAAGACACCTATCGGGTTATGGCTCTAGGGTAACTGTGGTTTTACTTGGAACTCCGGAAAAAATAAAAACTGAAGAGAGCAACTGGAATTGGTCTATCTTAAAAAAAATGCCATCTGTTAAATTGATTTCTGGCAATAACACTAATTTTGATTTTTATCCAGATATCGTAATTGATGCAATTTTGGGTACTGGAATTTCAGGAGATATCAAAGAACCATATGCATCTGCAATAAATTACATAAATGGATTAAACTGCTTAAAGTTTTCAGTAGATGTTCCTTCAGGTCTAAATCCAAATGATGGCAAAACTGCAAATATCTGCGTAAAATCAGATATTACTGTTACATTTCACAAAATGAAAAGAGGGATTCCAAAAAGGAAAGATCTCACAGGAGAGTTGTACGCTGAAAAAATTGGAATTCCTCCAGAGGCCGAAGAGGGAGTCTTATGAAAGTACATCAAATTCAAGTAGGAACTATGCAGAATTTTACTTATGTTGTGGAAGACGATGATACCAGTGAAGGAATTTTAATAGATCCTTCATGGGATCTTGATCAAATTGAACAAGTAATCACAAGAAATAACTTGAAAATAAAGTACATCATAAACACTCACCATCATTTTGATCATACTTTGGGAAATGAATCTATGAAAAAATCAACTGGTGCCAAAATTATACAACATGAAGCATCTGAACTACAAAATGATATTACCGTTAAAGATGGAGATGTAATAAAATTTGGAAATTCAGAACTGCGTGTTTTACATACTCCTGGTCATTCTCGGGATAGTATCTGTTTAATTGGATCTGGAAAGATTTTTTCAGGTGATACCCTTTTTGTGGGTAATTGTGGCCGAATTGACCTACCTGGGGGAAGTGCAAAGGATCTTTATCATAGCCTCTTTGATGTTTTGTACACTGTTGGCGATAATCTTACTCTTTATTCTGGACATAACTATGGCCCTTCTGCTATCTCAACCATTGGAAAGGAAAAAACCACTAATCTTGTGATGCAGAAACGAACAGAGGAAGAATTTCTTGATATGATGGGATAGTGAAGTAATTGAATGATTTTGAAATTTTTGGAAATGTAAAACAAGCTGAAAATTTCATTGATAAAATTAAAGATAACAAATTTTTATTCTCATTTGTTATTTCGTATACTGAAACATGTGAAATTCCTGGAATAACTTTTGCAGGATCTGATAAGGATTCTATAAAATTTACTCCTCCTGCCGATGCTGAATATCTTTACTATGGAAATTGTAAAACAATTGATAAAATTCCAATGACTCCCGATGGAAAACCTACTCCTGCACTACTTACTAAAGTAGCACTTGAATCCTCTAGCATTCCACATATTGTAATTAATGCTGGAAGTAAAGTCTCCCCCCAACTACCTTTTATTCAAACTGGACTGTCTCCTGGAAAAAACATTTCGATAAATCAAGCAATGACTGAAACTGAAGTTTCACAGGCCGTAAATTATGGAAGAATTGTTGGAAGAACTTTGGCATCAATTACTGATTGCCTAATTATCGGAGAAAGTATCCCTGGAGGTACAACCACTGCGCTAACTGTGATGAGGGCTTTGGGATATGACGCAAAAGTTAGCTCAAGCATTCCTGACAATCCTATAGTTTTAAAAAATCATATTGCAAGTATGGCCTTGGATAGATTAGATTCAGATAACCCATATAGTATTTTAGCGGAGGTTGGTGATCCAATGATACCATTTGTTACGGGAATGTTGAGTGCAGCATCAGAAATTAATCCTGTTATGTTAGCCGGTGGAACGCAAATGGCAGCCGTTTTAGCATTTGCATCTAAGATTGGATTTAATGAAAAAAATACCGCTATTGGGACAACATCCTATATTTCAAACGATCAAAGTGCAAACTTCAAAAGTCTTGTGTCAGAAATTGCTGACATTCCAGCAATATCAGTAAATCCACTCTTAGAAAAATCAAAATTTCCCGGACTAAAGGCATTTTCAGAAGGTTTTGCCAAGGAAGGCGCAGGTGCTGGAGGAAGCATAATTGCTTCTCTATTAAAAACAAAAAATAATTCTTCCAAATTTTTAGAGTTGGCCGAACAAGAATACCATAGAATATTTACTTCACTGTAACTGATTTTGCAAGATTTCGTGGATAATCCGGATCAGTGTCTTTTTCAAGCGCAGCATAATATGAAAGTAACTGGATTGGAATAGTTTCTAAAATAGGATAAGCTAATTCATTTGCTTTTGGTATTTTTATCCAATAATCATATGAATCTGTATTTTTATCAGAAATTCCAATTATTTTTGCACCACGTGCTTTAATTTCTCTTGTACTTGTCAAGGTATCTTGATAAGTTGAATCATCTGGATTTATGATGATAACAAAAACACTAGCATCCATCAGTGCAAGAGGACCATGCTTTAATTCACCACCTGCAATTCCTTCTGCGTGAATATATGTAAGCTCTTTAATTTTTAATGCTGATTCTATTGCTATTGGGTAATGTATTCCTCTACCAAGAACATAGATGTCTGAAATTTCTTTAATGTTATTTGCAATTTTTTTAATATTATTGTGTTCTTCAAGAATTTTTGAAATTGATGTTGACATTTCTTGAAAGTCTATCTCAACTTTTTCATTACTTATTTCTTGAATAATTTTATATAATATTATTATCTGTGAGGTGAAGCTCTTAGTTGCAGCAACTCCAATTTCAGGACCACAATTCATTCCGATCACAATATCTGATTCTCTTGCCAAAGTCGAGGTTAGAGAATTAATTATTGAAATTATTTTACAATCAGCTTTTTTTGCAATATCTACTGCCTCTAATACGTCTGCACTTTCTCCGCTTTGAGATATTGCTATTATTATAGAATTTGCCTCTATACTGTCCGGAGAAAATTGTACCTCGCTTGCAATTATAGGTTCTGCTTTTATTTTGGCATATTTTGAAAATAGATATTTTGCAACCAAAGAAGCATTGTAGCTTGTTCCACTTCCTGTAAGATAGATATTTTTTGCATGTTTTAGATAATCTGAACACTCTCCGATTGCTTCTTTTGTATTTTCTCCTGCCGAAAATATTGTTTCTGGTTGTTCAGAAATTTCTTTCAGAGTAAAATGGGCATAATCTCCTTTGTAGACGTCTGCAAATTCCTTTGATACCTTTGTTATCTGAGGTTTTATTTGATTTCCATTAAAATCTAAAATTTGTATCTTATCTTGATCGATTAAAACTAAATTTCCATTATCAATGTAAATTGCATTATCTGTTTGCTCAATAAATCCTAAAACATCACTTGAAAGAAAATAATTTTTCTCACCCATTCCGATAATCAATGGCTCATGAAATCTAGCTGCTGCTAATTGACCATTTTCAAACATTGCAATAAAAGAATAATGTCCCTCCAACTCGGAAACGGTTTTAATCATTGCATTTTTTACATTTTTATCTATTTCATAGTTTTTTTGCAAAAGATTTGCAATAACCTCACTATCTGTTTCACTTTGAAATTCAAATCCTTCTTCTCCTAAATCATTTTTTAGCTTTTCAAAATTTTCAATAATTCCATTATGTACTATAGCAATTTTTCCTGAACTACTTGGATGTGGATGAGCGTTTACACTTGTTACTTTCCCATGAGTGGCCCATCTAGTATGACCAATTCCAGTTGTTCCAGGTAAATTTTCGAGATTAACTTTAGAATTTACTTCTGATACTTTTCCGACTCCTTTCTTTAGTTCAATCTTGTTTTCTGATTCAGTAGCGACTCCTACACTATCATACCCTCTATATTCCATTCTTCGTAGTCCTTTGACAATGATTGGAGCAGCACCCTCATCTCCTGAATAACCTATGATTGAACACATAATTGATTTATTTACACATGTTGGGTTATTTACTGATTAGCTTAATTTTACACTTAATCGGTTGAAGGTTTTTCACCCTTTATCTCAGAGACTTCAGTGGGAGTTTTAGGTTGATTTTCTGTCTGAGTCTCGTTGGTTTCCTCTACGTCCGGGGAAGGTTCTATCTTTGAATCTTTACTTTTTTCTAAAATTTCTGGGAATTTGGATTCGGGCGTAAATTGAATATTTTTTTCTTCCTCTGTTGTTACAATATATGATGGAATATTTACCACTCGATCTCCGATCATTATATGTCCATGAACAACTGCCTGTCTTGCTTGATAAGGAGTTGTGAATCCGAATTTCTTAAACACTAGAGTTTGGAATCGCCTTGTTAGCAAATCTGTCACTTCAAGATTTAAAACATCATCTAAGGTTGAATCCCCACTAACTAATCCTATCTTTACTAATGATTTCATTAAAATTGGTTCTTTTTCTTCGCGTACATCTTGTTGTAAAGCTAGTAATGATCTTGCTTGATGTCGTACACTAGATAATCTTGTGTGAGCTTTCCATAATTCTTTTTTTGTCCTTAAACCAAAAGTACCTAAAGTTTTTAATTCTTCCATCTTCAAATCATAATTTAATGGTCTTTTGGGTTTTCTCCAAGCTTTTCGTGGATATTTAGGATCTCCCATTTACTTCACCTATTCTTTTTTCTCCGCTGTTTCTTTCTTTTCTGGTGCATCTACTACTGCTGCTGCTTCTCCGGTTGGTGATGCTACGCCTTGTGGAGCAGATGATTTTGCTGGAGCAGCCTTTCCTCCTTTGGCAACACCGACGGCTCCACCTTTTCTACCTGTACATCTAGTTCTTTGCCCTCTCACCTTTAATCCATACATATGCCGATACCCTCTCCAACTACTGGTAATTCTCTCTCTCTCAATATCATTTCTTAAAGTAAAGTCAATATCTGAAGTTAAAATATGAATATCCTTTCCAGTTTCAACGTCCTTTCTTCTATTTAGGAACCATGGAGGAAAGTTTGAAGAATTTGGATCAGTGACTAATTTTTCAATTGCTTGAACCTCTGATTCACTCAAATATCCTACATTGGAATTTGGATTAATTTTTAATGAGTCTAAAATGGCTGTAGCAAAATTATATCCTATCCCCTTAATCTGAGTTAATCCTATGATTATCTTCTTTTCTCCGGGAATATCGTTTCCTACTATCCTTACAATGTGATTATATTCTTGACTACTCAAGTATTCAAAAATTCTAGATTCCCCCGATAAAAACTATGCTAGGCGTCAATTTGAAATACCTGCAAGAAATAAATCAGTATTTTTGATTTTTCTTCAATCTTATTATTTGAAAATTAGACCTCACCTAAAATCTGAATCTTTGGTCCAATTTGTACCCTGAATATTCCATTGGTTACATTTGCAACATTTCTTAATTCCACTTCTAGCATCCACCTCAATACAGAAACAATGAATTCCTTTACCTGAGGGATCTTTTGAACATAATTTCTGCATATTAATCACGAACCAATTTTCTTAATATGTTGTTTGGAAAATTCCTTGAAATTTTTGAATCTTAATTTCCATGGATATTTTTGTCTTAGAAAAGTTATTAGTTTACAATAGATCCCAAAATACTGTGAATGATTCCTATAATCGAGAAAAGGTGGTAGAACATATGCTAGATCCAATCACTTCTACAATAATTGCAGAGCTAGAAGATGGAGAAAAAAATTCTTTATATTTAGCAGAAAAATCATTCGTTTCTGAAAACGAAGTTTGTACAAGATTATCTTATTTGGTTACTCATGGATTTATCATTGAAAAGCAACATGGCGAAAATTTTATTTTTTCAGCAAATCTTGACAAATTATCTCAGATTATAGAAAACAGTGAAAATTTTGGCGCGGCAATTGAAGGATTAGAAAAAATGGACAGCTTTCTCAATTAGATGCTCTCTTTCTACTGATTACCAGATAAACAGCTACGATGACCATTCCAATCAAACCAATAATCAATATGTATAATGATACAAAACCTAATGATCTTTTTCCAGAATCTGGTTCGGGCCCAATCACTCCAAAGATCTTTACTTTTTCTCCGCTGTTTTCAATTAATAATTTATAGGTACCTGATGTAGATACATCGAACAGTCCCTCGTATACTTCTTCATTAATGGATTGAGATTCTACGACCCTATCAACAGGATCTAAAATGCTTACACCAACTAAAGAATTTTCAAAATCTATTATCTGAACAGCATAGATTCCTTTTTTGGTTTCTGTGTGGTCTAACTCGACTTCAATCATCAAATCTTTTCCAGTGTCAATATCTCCATCTCCCTTAACTAGGTCTTCAAAAATTACATAATTTCCGTAAAATGAAAGAATAATTCCTACTCCTATGAGCCCCCCAACAATTGCTAATAAAATACCTGATTTTTTCACTCTTTTCAAACTTGTATTCTTTAGTTTAAACTTAGTTTTTTATTGACTTTTCAAAATTAATTTGATTTAATAAATTTAGATTTAGGTAACAAATTTAGCCTAAGCTAAATTATAAATATTCTATCTCTACTTTGATAAATGCGTTTGAAGGTTAGTCGATCATTCATTATGATTTTTATTTTACTTGTAATATTTGGAATTTCAGCTGCTTTTGTTTTTCCAATAATTTCTGAAGCTCAATCAGAACCAAAAATATTTGTGACTCATAATGGCGGAATCATAAAAACAACAGGCGAGATAATAGATCCAATCTACGTTGAATCAACTATGGAGTTTGATCCAATGAAGTATCTGAGGGAATTCAACTATGGACAGGTTTCAAAGTTAGGTAATGGCACAACCCTAAGAGAGTTTACAATAATCGCAGAAGATGATAAGATCATGGAAGTATCTCCCGGTGTTTTCTATAATGTTTGGACTTTCAATGGAACTGTTCCAGGTCCTACAATTCGAGCCACAGAAGGTGATCTTGTAAGAATTAATTTTATTAATAATGGGTCCAAGGCGCACACAATGCATTTTCATGGAATCCATCCAGCTGAAATGGATGGAGTTTTTGAAATTGTGGGATCAGGTGGTGGGAGATTCACCTACGAATTTGAAGCCGGACCTGTAGGTGTTCATCCATATCATTGTCATGTAATGCCATTAGAGGAACACATTGCTCATGGTCTTTATGGTGTTTTTATTGTTGATCCCAAAGAAGAACGACCACCAGCTGATGAAATGGTCATGGTTCTAAATGGTTTGGATACAGATTTTGATACTGAAAATAATTTCTACGCTGCAAATACCATTCCATTTTACTACCAACATCACCCAATTCAAATTAACACCAATGAATTAATTCGAGTTTATGTTGTCAACATGGTTGAATTTGATCCTATTAACAATCTTCACCTACATGGAAATCTGTACAAGTATTATCCTACAGGAACTGATATCGTACCATCTTTTTACACTGACATGATTACTCTATCTCAAACTGAGCGTGGGATAATGGAGTTTGAGTATGAGTATCCGGGAAAATACTTGTTCCATGCTCACAAAGTTGAGTTCTCTGAAAAAGGTTGGGTCGGAATATTCATAGTAAATGATAACCAAGAACAAAAAGAGACTGAGGGGTATGGAACTTAGCAACAAATCTTCAAAAGGTAAACTCATAGCAAGTGGAGTAATTCCTTTTGTTTTTCTAATAATTCTGATGGTATACATTTTTGGGCCTGGTGCTGACTTGTTGGATTTGGGTGTTCCATTACCTGAAATAACTATGGAAAAAGTTGATTTTGTAGATTCTGAAATTCAAGTTGTTGTTAGAAACACTGGCCCCATATCAGTCGAAGTTGCAATGGCAGACATTAATGATAGAATACAACCTGCAGCAGTCGAACCTGACAGATATTTACAACGATATGAGACTGCTCTTGTTAGAATTCCTTTCGAATGGAATGAAGCAGAACCATACGTCATTGGAATTACAATTGAAGATGGAACAAGATTTGAAAAAGAAATTGAAGCCGCAGCACCTGCGATAAAACCAAGTCTTGAACTAATAGGATTTTTTGGAATAATTGGAACATATGTTGGAATTATTCCCGTAATGATCGGTTTGTTGTGGCTTCCATTCATCAAACGAATTAGCAAACAAAAATATCATTTTTTTTTAGCACTGACTGCCGGACTCTTGTTATTTTTGGGTATAGATTCTGTTGAAGAAGCATTAGAAGTTTCAGATGAAAGTCTTGCTGATAGTTTTAACGGTGCTTTACTTGTGGCCACAGTTTTAGTATTTTCATTTCTTGGTTTGTATTATACTGGTGAAAAATTGGTAAAGAGGGCAGAGTCCTCAAAAATTACAAAACCTGTTGCAATTGCATTGATGATTTCAATTGGAATAGGATTGCATAATTTTGGTGAGGGGCTCGCAATAGGTGCTGCAGTAGGTCTTGGATCCATTGCATTTAGCACCTTTTTGATTGTGGGTTTTGCTTTACACAACACTACTGAAGGAATTGCAATAGCTGCACCAATGTCTAGAGGAAAAACAATGATTGGAAAACTTGCCGCAATGGGACTTATTGCAGGTTCTCCTGCAATATTTGGTGCATGGGTAGGGGGTTTTGTTTATTCACCATTTACGTCCGTGATTTTTCTATCAATCGGAGCAGGAGCAATTTTCCAAGTAATTGTGATTATTCTAAAATGGATTAGAGAA
>JAOTYR010000101.1 GCA_029861785.1 Candidatus Nitrosopumilus sp. | reverse complement strand
GTGAATCATGATAATTGCCGGAAGTGATCCTTGAGTAGTTGGCTTGGCCAAAAAACCATGGGTTTCTTCAAAATAGGGAACAAGAGTTACTTCTACATCGTATTGCCCTAATGGAAAAATTTCAGAATTATTGTTGTCTTTGGCATAGTCTGGTAAAATATGGATTGCCCATCCGCGTTCAATTAATTTTGCAACGCTAGAAGGTTTCAAACATGCAGGTTTTCCAGTTGATTGTTTAAGGACAAGTTCAAATCCTTCTGTGCATGTAACATTTGTAGGACTTGTCCCATCTTTGATCTGTTTTAAGGGCGGTGGATAGTATGCAACTGCATCTACACCTTGAAGGGAATATCCTGTTGATCCAAAAAAGAAAAGAGAAGTCAAAGTAATTACTGTAAATATTTTATGGATCGAAAATTTTGTTTTCAATGTAATTACAAATATTATGTTATTCTTTGATATATGTTGTGAAATTCCTGTTTTAGATTAAATGTGACAATTTGAAGGTGTGAAATTTCATCTACATGTTTTTTCTGTTTGTCGTTTCGCGTATAATATTCGACCCTTGTAAGTTTTATTTTGATAAGGTTCTTCTAACCATGTCCAAATATCAAAATACTGTTCAAAATCTAGACACCATTTCAAAAAAATTATCATCCATTCTTCAAAGTTTGTGGAAATTCGCAAGGATCCTACTAATTCTCTAACTTCATTTTTTCTATCTCTAAATATATCTACAAAGCTTTTTTTGTTTTCTCTGCATAATATCCTTCAATTAACCCAAATCTGGCCATAACAAGATTTTATTCTTGGAGAATTTTAATGAATATTGTGAAATTAATTATTAATTAGAATCTTTCAAAATGGATATGGGCAAATTGTGAGTGTTGCTTTTAAAGTAAAAAATAATGATAAAAAATATGGAAAATTTCAATAAAGAATCTTTGGAAGTAGTTAGAAATTTTGGACTAATATTATTGATGAAGAATAATTCTTCTCAAAAATCTAAAAAAATAAACCAAATCTAATTTAACAATTTATTTCCTTGTTAGAATAATAAGGAAGCTGACTAATTCTGGCTGCATCCTTTACGTAGTGTCGAGTGTATTCTTCACCAGTAAACCGATGCCAGTATTGATGCGATAGCGAAAATATCGTATCAGCTTCCTATATTCTATATGTATTGATAGAATAAAAAGACGATCATTTCTTCTTAATAGTAATAATTCTTATCTTTTTGTAGGGTATTATCATTTTAAACAAGAAAAAACAAAAATTATACTAAAATAATCTACAATAACATTATTCCTGGATGCTGATGATGAGCGGAAAAGCCGTCTGATCTATGATGAGGATTATGAGTAATGAAGCATCTGGATTATTTCTTTTTAGATAATCTTATTTTGTCTTCAATTAGCAACATTTGATAATATGAAATTGGCAACCTTATTTTCCGGAGGAAAAGATAGCACTTATTCCATCTATTTGGCAAAACTACAAGGACATGACATAAGATGTCTTGTAACCATTCTTCCAAAATCTGATGAAAGTCATTTATTACATTATCCCAACTTGAAATGGACTGGCTTACAATCTAAATCAATGAAAATACCTCAAGTGATAATTGATTCAGACTCTGATGATACCAGCGAAGAAATGAATACCATGGAAATAATTTTAAAACAATTAAAACGAGAACAAAATATTGAAGGTATAGTTCATGGAGGAATTAAAAGTGTTTTTCAAAAAGATAGATTTGAAAATCTCTGCAATAACTTAAATTTAAAATTAATTTCCCCTTTATGGAATCTAGATCCATTAGATTACATGAATAATCTCATTTCTGCTGATTTTAATTTCATTATTGTTAGCGTTTCTTCAGATGGATTAGATGACTCTTGGCTCGGCAAAAAAATTGAAAAAAAAGATCTTATCTATTTACAAACTCTGTCTAAAAAATTTGGATTTCATCTTAACTTTGAAGGTGGAGAGGCTGAAACCTTTGTGATAAATTGTCCTTTATTTTCATGCCCAGTTGAAATTATTAAAGGAAAAAAACTTTGGGATGGTTATCGGGGAAGGTTTGAAATATTAGATGCGAGGCTAAATTACGATGCTAAATAATCTTAAGGATAGTCTTAGAGGAGCAATAAAAAAGATTGTAAAGTCCTCAGGAATAGATGAAGAACTAATCAAAGAATTATCAAAAGATGTGCAGAGAGCATTATTGCAATCTGATGTAAATGTAAGATTGGTATTAGAAATTACCAAGAATCTTGAGGAGCGTTCTTTAAATGAAACTCCTCCTCCTGGTCTTTCAAGAAAAGATCACATTGTAAAGATTCTGTATGATGAATTGGCCAAATTATTAGGAAACGAGACTGAATTTAATTTTAAACCAGGGAAACAGAATAAAGTAATCCTACTTGGAATTCAGGGAAGTGGTAAGACCACTGTTGCATCAAAACTTGCCAAGTTTCTAACAAAACAAGGATATTCTGTAGGTGTTATAGGGGCTGATACCTATCGACCAGGAGCATTGGTTCAATTACGTACGATGTGTGAAAAATCAAATGTTGAAGTATATGGTGAAGAAAACAACAAAGATTCCCCTGATATTGTAAAAAACGGATTAAGACATTATGAAAAATTACCTTTAGATATTATTCTGATTGATACTGCAGGACGACACAAACAAGAGCAAGACCTCTTAGATGAAATGGAGCGAATCAATAAGGTGGCTAATCCTGATCTTGCCCTACTTGTTGTTGATGGAACAATTGGACAACAATGCTTCAATCAAGCTGAGGCATTTCACAAAACTGTAAAAGTGGGTGGAATCATTGTAACAAAATTAGATAGTTCTGCTAAAGGCGGTGGGGCAATTGCTGCATCTGCTGCTACAGGAGCTCAAATTATGTATATAGGAACAGGTGAGAGAATAGATGATTTAGAAAAATTTTCTCCCACACGATTTGTAGGACGATTACTTGGAATGGGGGATATCCAAGCTGTTTTAGATCTTGCCAAAAGATTAGAAAATGAAGGCGATGATGTACGATTAAAACGAATATCTAGTGGAAAAATGAATATGGAGGATTTCTTTTACCAGCTTGAAGAAGTTACCAAGGTAGGTTCTCTGCGTGGATTTCTAGATAATATGCCTGGACTTTCAGGAATGGTAAAAGATGATCAGCTTGACCATATGGAAGAGAGAGTATCAAAATGGAGATTCATTATACAAAGTATGACAAAAGAAGAAAAAGCAGATCCTGATCTGTTAAATTCATCAAGAGTGAAAAGGATAGCGCGTGGCTCTGGTTGGTCTGAGCATGAAGTAAAAGAGCTGGTCAAAAACTACAAGAATTCAAAAAACATGATGAAAGCATCAAAGGGAAGGCAAATGCAAGGAAACCTTCGTAGAATGGGCTTTGGGTAGATATTTTATCTTATTATTTTAACTAAGCCATGTCCGAATTTAAAGTAGTATATCCTATTGTAAATCAAATCTTAAAAAAATATTTTTTATGCGATAGCTGTCTTGGGAGGTTGTTTTCAAAAAAATTAAATGCATCTTCAAATAGACTTTTAGGAAAAAAATTAAAACAAAAAAAATTTCCATTATCAAAAAATTGCTATATTTGTAAAAATCTCCTTGATAATCTTTCACCTTATTTAGGATTGATGTATGAGTCCTCCTCAAAATTTTCTTTTTCTTCTTTTGTTATTGGGACAATTATAAAACCCTCATTGATAGATAGAGATGATTATATCAGATCAAAATATCGTTTGATAGGTATTGATGGCGTTAAAACCGATATTACGCGAGAACTTTCAAAACAATTTGCAAGAAAAACTAAAAAAACTTTAGATTTTTTAGATCCAGATGTCACATTTACTATAAACTTTAAAGAAAAAATTTGTCAAATACGCTCAAAATATATTTCTCTTCAAGGAAGGTATAATAAAATTAAAAGAGGTTTTCCTCAGAAAAAAAAATCATGTGAAAACTGTTCAGGTAAAGGCTGCAGAATGTGTAATTTTCATGGATTAATTGAACAAGAAAGCGTGGAGGCCAAAATCTCT
>JAOTYR010000100.1 GCA_029861785.1 Candidatus Nitrosopumilus sp. | reverse complement strand
ATAAACTATGCCGGGGTAGCTCAGCCTGGTTAGAGTGCCAGTTCGCTTGGTAAAATCTAACAGGTCTTCCAAAGAAGGCAATACTCATAATCTGGAGGTCGCGGGTTCGAAACCCGCCCCCGGCATACCTAGGGTATCGAACTAAAACAATGAAACTCCAACAAGAAATTTAGTCGTAAAACTATGCCAAACTATGCCATTTTGTTATGGTATCTAACTAATCTAATGATACTCCCTCAAAATACTTGATGGGCATCGAACTAATTGTACAATGGCGCAATTGGGTTTTAAAATAATTTACAAAATAGAAGGGCATTTCTGTTTTCAATGGATTTTATTAAAGAAAACTCAATATTATTGCCAATTATGGAATAGAATTTGATTCATTTTATGGCATAAGGATTTACTGAAGAAGCACCTCAAATGATACAATTCACATTCCAACTTGAAAATATCACAATTTGGGTAATAATAATTGTACTTGTAATTACAGTTGTAATATTAAAAATTATAAGTAAAATTTCTAAAATAATTTAATTTATTCTAATAGCAGGAATAGTATTGCTAATCATTGTATGGATTGTGAATATCAATCAAGAAATTCCGTGGTGAAGTATTTGAATCATATAGCATCACTTTTCTCATCAGGGACATCCTCACGCTTTTTATGAAAGAATTTCATTCTGATAAGATATAGGGTACTTAGAGTAATTTCCACTATCATGGCCAATATCATAAAGGATGCAATTTGAATTATGAAAGAAGGAATCTCCAATAATCGCTCTAGAGTTTCTGAAAACGAATAAAATTGAGGATTTAATAAAAATATACCTAACAGGGTGAATGGAACTAATTTTGCAATATCTTTGGACAGATCTTCGCTATAATACGCAGATATTCGTATTGCAATAATCAATCCACTTGTCACTAAGAAAATTGTAGATGATGGCAAGTTTTGAACCAACATGAACATAAAAGATGAGTAACCTATGAACCAGAGAAATATTACAAATGGAAAAATGAAAAGTTTTGTTGCAATAAATGCCGCTGCTCTTGGAGCAACAGATTTTTGTTCTCCACTGGATTTGAATTTGGCTTGACTTATTTTTTCTCCGATGTTAAAGAAAAAGATGTCTCTTTTTGATAAAAATTTGTAAAAATGATATACAAAAATGCCGTACATAACCATGCCTATGGAAAATCCAATAAGGTCATAAATTGAGGATTCAGCTAATACATTTTGAAATAATTCATCAAAGTAATTAATAAGAATAGGTCCTGCATCATCAGGATTTTTAAAAATATTATCGATAAAATTATTCTTTAGAATTTTTTCATTAATTTGTGATTCAATTTTTTTGGTCTCTTCAGTTAACTTATCTCCGCTTGCTTGAAGTAAATGAAAGTCATCATTTTGTTCTAAAACGGTTATTGAATAGACCATTGGAAAAACAGCTAAAAGAGAAACCCCAATAGTAATTGCACCAATTCCAATTCCGACTAGTGCTTTTTTATTCACATTTTAGCCAAATCTGTGCTTGAAATAAGGGTATTGCAGATTTTCAATTTGAAATTATTTTAAGAATTTTTATATCAAAATTTTTAACCCCCTGATTAAACCTGGGAAATGGCCTTATCAGATATTTATAGGAACTTGTATCAGGTTACACCATATGGGAGAGAAATTATTGAATAAAAATAATATCGACAAGGAACTGCTGGAACGCTTTCAAGTAGAGATTTGGGGCAAGGTTCCTCATCTGGAAGAAAATCAGGATGGCAAAAAGATAGTCAATGCAACACCTCTTATCGACATTACTGAAGATTTGAAAGAATGTGCAAAAAGTGTTTACAACTTGAATCTTGCTGATGCAGATTTGAAGGTTTTCGGCAAGTTTGATTCTAAATTGTTGACAGGCTCGATTAAAGTAAGACCTGCAGTCCACATAATCCATGATGCCATTGTTACAGGCAATCTCAAAAGTGGACAGACAGTAATTGAGGCAACCTCTGGAAACTTTGGAATAGCCCTTGGACAATTATCTAAACTTGGGCTAAGTGTAGTTTCACTTGTCTCAAGAAAACTGCAGGAGGGAGTATTTGAGGAGCTGAGAAATGAGAATATACGTATTATGGATCTTGACATGGATATTTGCCCCGCTCCTGGAATGAAAGACAGTCCAAATCTTTTGGCTGCAAAGGCAACTGCAGCTAATATTCGCTCACAGTTATCCGATCTTGGATTTGATGTTACAATTTTTGATAAAGCAAGTCCAGAGATACAATCACTTTTAGCTAGCCAAGACATCATAAACTTGGCAAAGTTTCTTGCAAAGATTTACGGTTGTTTCTGCCCAGAACAGTATGACAACACACTAAATATTGATGTACATAGAACAGTTACTGCGCCTGAGATAGACCAACAATTACATGAAAAAGGAAATTCCCTGGAAGACTTTAAAATCGTATGTACCTTTGGCACTGGTGGCACCTCTGGTGGCATTAGCAGATACTTGTCTGAAAAATATGGAAAAAAGTCGTTGCATGTAGTGTTTCCATCTGCTAATCAAGATGTTGCAGGAATTAGGACTAAAGACAAAGCATCTGGCTTGACATTATATGAACCCCAGATGTATGCAGGACAGCATGAAGTAGATTTCGAGCAGGCAAAACCTCTTCTAAAATTTTTTGTAGACAAAGGCCACGACATTGGAGAAAGTAGTGCTCTTGCACTTTATGCAGCAATACAGTTGGCTAACTTTGGCGGTGGTGGAAAGTTTGTGGTAGTAATAGCTGATGGAATAAAAAAATACCAAAAGAATCTCGAAGAGATGTCAAAGAAGCAAAATCGCATTCAAGTCTCCCTTCAGGAAGCTGCATCAAATGTTTCTGATTATGATAAAGTGATTTGGATTCATACCCAATACACTCCACGCGAAGAAGGAATAGAGATAATTGCAAAATCTCTTGGAGTTGATAAAACGAAAATCGCGGTGCCAACGGCTAGAACCGTGGGGCAGCTATTAGCAACACAGCAAATTCCAGAAGAATTAAAAAAAGATCTCCAAGGAACTAAAGGAAAGTCGTTGCTAGTGTGTATGGCTGGAAACACTTCTCTGATGGCAGTTAAGGTACTTGCAGGCAAAGGTGTAGTAACTGAAAGCCTGAATGGTGGCATAACAGAACTTCCTCAAGGAAAAGGTAGACAGCTTTCCGAATTGATTCGAGAAGCTACAGAGTAAAAGTAATTTATTACAAACCATCAATTCTTCCTTTACCAGAAATTAATAAAATCAATAATTCATTTACTGCAATTAGGGTAGGATTTGCATAGTCTATAGAAGGTTATAAATTATTTATTGGGAAGGATAAAATTTAACAAAACTAATTAGCCCAAATTCTTTTGAGCCATTCTTGAAGGCTCCCCACTTTTAATTAAATTAAAATCATCAAGAATTTCATCATCACTTGATTCTATTTCATTTGTTTTCTTTCTTTGTTTATTCTTTGTAACAACAGAAACACCAATAGCTTTTGCAACCAATATTGGGGGGTTTAAAATATCACATGCAGATTCCTGATTTTTATCATTAGATGATGAAATTATTTTAAATGCCTCAAATAGAATTTTCCTGCTTGTGTTACCAACATTAATGATTTTTCCAAAAATCTCTAAAAAATCTCCACCATGAACAGGTTCAAGAAATTCCACGTTTTCATAAGCTCTGAGCAGTCCTTCATCTCCATCATAATGTATTGTTAATTCGGTGGCGACATCCCCAAAAAGTTGCATAATGTGAGCCCCATCTACTAGGTTTCCAGCATAATGAACATCATTTTCACTGACGCGTACTCGTAATTTTACTTCGGGGTATATTTCCATAACTATATCAAAAATTCTTTGAATATTAGATTTTATGTCAAATTAGAATTAGATGATGAATCTTTTGGCATATTACAAATTATTCAGCAAAGGGACGGGTAAATGAAATTGTAAAAATAAAAACTAGAAGTGTAATTACATAATAGTTGAATGAGCGCTGGATAAACCTGAATGGGATTAAAGTTAGATATCTTGAATCAGGGGTGGGG